>NZ_JBHVDM010000011.1:0-114272 GCF_042802775.1 Nocardia sp. NPDC057455
CCGCTGGTGACTTCGTCGCGGACGCGGCGCCGACTCGGACGCGAACCGGGCCGCGAACGGCACATGCTCGGTCTCGCTTCGCTCGGAACCGGTGGTCGAGCTGGAGTGGGCGCGTGAGCCTGGGATGGCACGACCTGCCCTTGCCTTGCCGAAGGGGCGAGGGCCGAGCCGCCTAGGAACCGACGTGCTTCAGGAGTTCTCCCGATCCGGTACCGGAATGCCGAGAACGGCGAGGAAGGCGGTGGCCGCGGGTGGGCGGCTGCGGCTCCAGATGACGTATTCGATGCGAGCCGGTGCGTCGGAGACCTCGATGGTGACCACACCCTCGAGCTGCGGCACGTAGGTGGAGGGAAGCATGGCCACGGCGAGGCCGGGGCGGACGAGCCGAGCGATGTAGTCCGCGCTGGTCACTTCGAAGGCGACATCGCGGTCGAGACCGGCGGCCGCGAAGGCTTGGTCGGATTGGAGGCGGCCCGCGGTACCGGCCGGAAGGTCCACGAAGACTTCCGAAGAAAGTCTGCGCAGGTCGACGGCCGGCGCACCGGCGAGCGGATGGTCCGGCGCGACCACGGCGACGAGCCGGTCCCGGGCGAGTTCATGGGCGGCGACACTCCGGGGCCGGGCCGTGGTCGGCAAGCCGAGGAAAGCCACGTCGATCACTCCTTGTTCGACGCGCTCGACGAGTTCTTCGCTCGCGCCCACCCGCAGGCTGATGCGCACGTGCGGGTGCCGTTCACGGAAGTCACGCAGCGCCTCCGGGATGTCGACCGCGGCGACGGTGGGGATCAGGCCGACGGCGAGCCGTCCGCGTACCTCTCCGACCGCCGCGGCGACCTCGGCTGCCGCGCGCTCGGCGGCGTCCAGGCACTGGCGGGCGGCCGGGAGGAACGCCGCACCGGCCGGGGTCAGCCGGACCCGGCGGCTGGTGCGTTCGAAGAGTCTCGCGCCCAATTCCCGTTCCAAGCGCGCGATCTGATGACTCAGCGCGGACTGGACCACCAGGCATCGCTCGGCGGCACGGGTGAAGCTGTTCGTCTCGGCGACGGCGAGAACGTACCGCATCTGCTGAAGCTCCATGGATCAATCGTGTATCGAGATCGATGAAGTGACAAACATGTGTTGGACTCATTGATCGTGCCGGGCGAGACTGCGAACGTGGAAAGTTCAACAGCACAGCGGATTTCCGGCAGAAACGGAGATCTCCCTCGCACCGTCCTGACGGCGCTCGCGCCCGCCTCCTGGGGTACGACTTATGTCGTCACCACCGAGCTTCTTCCACCGGGGCACCCGCTTTTCGCTGGACTCCTGCGCGCGTTGCCCGCGGGTGTGATCGCGCTGGCGTTCACGCGGACCCTGCCGTGGGGAGCCTGGTGGGGCAAAGCCGCGGCGCTGGGCGTGCTCAACATCGGGCTGCCCTTTCCGCTGTTGTTCCTCGCCGCCGAACGCCTACCGGGCGGGGTGGCCGCGACGTTGGCGGCGGCCCAGCCGCTCGTCGTCGCCGTCCTGGCCGTGGCGGTCCTGTATGAGAGCCCCTCGGTGTGGCGCATGGCCTGGGGCGCGATCGGCGTCGTCGGCGTCGGCTTGGTGGTGATCGGCCCGGATGCGACCCTCGACCTCGCGGGAATCGTGGCGGGCCTCGGCGCCGCGGCGTCGATGGCGCTCGGCCTGACGCTCACCAAGAAGTGGGGACGGCCCGCTGAAGCCGGTCCCACCGCTTTCGCCGGTTGGCAACTCACCGCGGGAGGCCTGTTCCTGCTGCCCCTCACGTTCCTTGTCGAAGGTTCGCCTCCCGCTATCGACCCGCCCGCTGTCCTCGGTTACCTCTGGCTGGGGTTGGTCGGCGGTCTGCTCGCCTACGTTCTCTGGTTCCGCGGCATCGGTACCTTGCCGGTCACCTCGGTCGCGGTGCTCGTTCTGCTCTCGCCGCTGGTCGCGGCGGTTCTCGGCGCGATCCTGCTCGGCCAGACGCTCGGCCCGATCCAACTCGCGGGGTTCGGGCTCGCGCTCGCCGCGATCGTCGCGGGACAGCTCCCCGCACCCAGCCGCTCATCCCACACCGTCTCGACACCCGAAGGGGTACTGAAATGAAGATCGCCGTCGTCGGAGCCAACGGCATGGTCGGCTCGCGCGTCGTCGACGAAGCCGCGAGTCGGGGTCATGAGATCGTCGCCGTAGTCCGGAAACAGCCGCCTGCCGCCCTGTCTGCGGGGGTGACCGCGGTCGAGGGCGACGCGAACGACCCCGCTCGAATGAGTGAACTGTTCCACGGCATCGACGCGATCGTAGCCGCGACCCGCCCTGGCTCCGGGCAGGAACACTCCGTCGCGGCGACTACGACCGCCCTGTTGGACGCGGCCACGGCTACCCGGACGCGCATCCTCGTGGTCGGCGGCGCCGCCCCGCTCCGAATTCCCGGGCACCCCGATCGGCTCGTTCTCGACAGTCCGGAATACGTACCGCCCGCGATCCGCACCATCGCCGCCGCCAGCGTCGCGCAATGGGAAACCTGCCGAACACATCCGGCCGACTGGGTCTATCTCAGCCCGCCCGCCCTCCTCGAACCCGGCCGGCGCACCGGAAAGTATCGGCGTGGCACCACCACCCTCGTCACCAGCGCCGACGGCGCGTCCCGGATCTCGGCGGAGGACTTCGCCGTGGCCATCCTGGACGAACTCGAGAACCCGAGCGAGAGCAGACATTTCACGGTCGGTTACTGAGCTCGAACGCCCAGGACTGCCGCGCGTCATCGCGCATCGGCGGTCCCGACGACGGAGGAAACGATTGAGACGAGTCCTCGTACTCTCGGCCGCGCTCGCCTGCCTCGGCGCTACGACGTTGGTTTCCACCGACCGAACGGCGACACAATTTCTCACCACGATCGGCCTCCCCGCCGGGTTCCAACCGGAGGGCATCGCGATCGGATCGCGCCCGGTGGCCTACTTCGGCTCGCGCGCCGACGGCTCCGTCTACCGCGCCGACCTGGTAACCGGACGAGGCGACATGCTGAGCCCCGGGCCGGGTACACCGGCACTCGGGATGCGGGTCGACCACCACGACCGGCTTTTCGTCGCCGGAGGCACCGGAGGCGACGCCCGCGTCGTGGACACCCGCACGGGCGCGGTGCAGGCGATCTACCGGCTCGGAACGCCGCCAGACACGTTCGTCAACGACGTGGTGCTCACGCCCACGGGCGCGTGGTTCACCGACTCTCGAACGCCCGTGCTGTACCACCTGCCCATCGGCGCGAACGCTGCTCTGCCGCCGCCGACGGCTGTGGTGCGACGCCCGCTGACCGGCGACATCCGATATCAGCCCGGTGCGATCAACGCCAACGGGATCGTGCGCACGCCGGACGGCGCCGGGCTGATCGTCATGCAGTCGGTGACCGGCCGACTGTTCCGCGTCGACCCGGCGACCGGCGCGACGCGCCGGATCGATCTCGGCGCCGAGTCGCTGCCCGACGGCGACGGACTGCTTTTGTGCGGCAGCACATTGTTCGTCGTCCAGAACCGGTCGAACGCGATCGCCGTGGTCGCGCTCGATCCCGCTGGTACGAGGGGCACGGTCGAACGGCGCGTCACCGACCCGCGTTTCGACGTACCGACGACCGTGGCCGCGTTCGGCGAACACCTGTACCTGCCGAACGCCCGCTACACCACGCCGCCGACCTCGAGCACGCTTTACAGCTCCGTCGCTGTCGATCGACCCCGATAGGGAGTCAGCTGCAAGCGGCGAGCACGAGCTCGCGGACGCGGGCCGCGTCGGCCTGCCCGCGGGTCGCCTTCATGACGTCGCCGACGATCTTGCCCGCCGCCTGCACCTTGCCGGAACGGATCTTGTCGGCGATGTCGGGGTTGGCGGCCAGGGCCTTCTCCACCTCCGACCGCAGGGCGCTGTCGTCGCTGACCATGCCGAGGCCCTTGGCTTCGACGATCTGCGCCGGGTCGCCCTCGCCGTCGAGCACGTGGTCGACGACCTGCTTGGCCACCTTGTTGTTGATCGTCTTCGCATCGACCAGCTTGATCACCTCGGCGACCTGGGCCGGGGTGATCGGCAGCTCGTCCAGCGCGACTTCGCGCTCCTTGGCCTTCTCGGTGAGGTAGGCGACCCACCAGGAGCGCGCCTCGTTGGCCGGGGCCCCCGCGTCGACCGTGGCGATGATCAGATCCAGCGCACCCGCGTTGACCAGGTCGCGCATCACCTCGTCGGACAGGCCCCAGTCGGACTGGATGCGCGCGCGGCGCAGCCAGGGGTACTCGGGGATGGTGCCGCGCAGCCGCTCCACCCACTCCGCGTCCGGCGCGACGGGCTCGAGGTCGGGCTCGGGGAAGTAGCGGTAGTCCTCGGCGGTCTCCTTGCGGCGGCCGGGCGAGGTGGAGCCGTCGGTCTCGTGGAAGTGGCGGGTCTCCTGCACGATCGTGCCGCCGCCTGCGAGCACCGCGGCCTGCCTGCGCATCTCGTAGCGCACCGCGACCTCGACGCTGCGCAGCGAGTTGACGTTCTTGGTCTCCGTGCGGGTGCCGAATTCGGTTGCGCCGACGGGCATCAGCGAGACGTTCGCGTCGCAGCGCAGCGAGCCCTGCTCCATCTTCACGTCGGAGACGCCGAGCGACTTCAGCAGGTCGCGCAGCGCCGTCACGTAGGCCCGCGCCACCTCCGGCGCCCGCTCCCCCGCGCCGGTGATCGGCTTGGTGACGATCTCGATCAACGGCACGCCCGCCCGATTGTAGTCCAGCAGGGAGTGACTCGCGCCGTGGATGCGACCGGTCGCGCCGCCGATGTGCACCGACTTACCGGTGTCCTCCTCCATGTGCGCCCGCTCGATGTCGACGCGGAAGGTGCTGCCGTCGTCGAGCAGCACGTCCAGGTGCCCGTTCGTGGCGATCGGCTCGTCGTACTGGCTGATCTGATAGTTCTTCGGCTGATCGGGGTAGAAGTAGTTCTTGCGCGCGAACCGGCCCCACGGGGTGATCGAACAGTTCAGCGCCAGCCCGATCCGAATCGCGGACTCGACGGCCTTCTGGTTCACCACCGGAAGCGAACCGGGCAGACCGAGGCACACCGGGCACACCTGCGTGTTCGGCTCGGCGCCGAACTCGGTCGGGCAACCGCAGAACATCTTCGTCGCGGTGTTCAGCTCGACGTGGACCTCCATGCCGAGCACCGGCTCGAACCGGGCGAGGACATCCGAGTAATCCATCAGGTCGACCGTGGGTGCGCTCATGGCCATCAGTTTAGGTAAACGCTCCCGTCGCAGCGCAGCGGCTCTCGGGTCGCGTGGCGGCGCGCTACTTCACCGGGATCCGCTGCCGCAGCCAGCCGGTGAGGTAGTCGAGCACCTCCGGAGCGATGGTCGTCTCGATGGTGCTGTATTCGCTGGGACGGCCGGTCTCGGTGGGCTGCATCAGGTGATTGAGCCCCGGGAAGACGTGGACGGTCGCATCGGGGTCGGCGGCGAGGTGGTCGCGCATGGGCTGCTCGCTCTGCGCCGGGGGCACCTGGAGATCCTTGCCGCCGAAGAACGCGAGCACGGGGACGCGCAGGGCGGCGAGGGCGGGCGCCGGATCGTAGGCGACCAAGGCGGCCAGATACGGCGTGATCTGCGCGGCCGCCTGCTCGTCCGGCACGCGCTGTTCGGCGGGCAGGGACTGGTTCTGCCGGACGGCCAGCTGCTTCGCGCCGTCCAGGTCACCTGCTTTCAGCAGGGCGGCCAGTTCGGTGGTGTCGCGTACCCGGGCCTGCACCTGGTCGGCGGGAGTGCCGTTCGCGGCGGCGAGCAAACGGGTCTGTTCGATGAGCACGTCCGCACCGGGGACGCCGGGCCCGGCCATCAGGACGGCGAACGCGACGCCGCTGTCCGGGCGCGCGGCGACCAGCGGGGCGAGGTAGCCGCCTTCGCTGTGACCGAAGAGCCCGACCCGGGCCGGGTCGATGTCGGAGCGCGCGCGCAGGAAGCGGACGCCCGCGGCGGCGTCCTCGGCCAGGTCGGCGTAGTGCGCGTCGTCCAGTTTGCCGCCCGTGCCGCCGACGCCGCGGTCGTCGGTACGCAGCACGGCGTAGCCCGCGCGGGTGAAGGTGTCGGCCAGCAGCAGGAACGGCTTGTGGCCCATGAGTTCCTCGTCGCGGTCCTGGGGGCCGCTTCCGGAGATCATGAGGATGGCGGGGAACGGGCCAGGCCCCTGCGGTTCGGTCAAGGTGCCCGCGATGGTGAGGTCGCCGTTGCGATAGGTGACGTCCTCGGTTTTGTACGGGAACGGCGGCTTCGGTTCCTGCGGGCGAGCCGGCGGCGTCACCTTTCCTCGGCTCAGGGTGAGCCGGAAGCTCTGGCCCGCCTGGGTGAAATCGCCGGTGATCCGGTCGCTTCCGGACTCGTACTCGCCACGGAACACCGGGTCACCCGGAATATCGGGGATCGCGAACGACACACCGTTGCGGTCGGTGCTGACGTCCTTCAGCTGCGTGCCGCTCACGCCCTGCAAGGGGATGTCGATGGTGGCCGTACCGTCGTCGCGGAAGCTCACTCCGACTTGCAGGGGCTGACCGGGGACCTCGATGGCGCCGTGCCAGTCCCCGGTGGTCGGCTCGGGCGGATTCGACTCCGAACACCCTGCCACCAGTGCCGCGATGACGAACAGAGCCAACGCGATCAGTCGCCCACTGCGCATGCGACTCACAGTACCGACGATCCGGACCGTCCCCGGCTATTCGCCGCGCGCGTACCGCACCGCCGCAGCGATCTCCGCCATATCCAGGCGCAGGCCCGGCTCCTGTTCCTGCAACTCACGGAATTCCAGCAATGCATCCTCGACGGTGGACTGCCTAGCGAGCCGGATCAGTTCGCGGCGCACGTACTCCCGCAGCGGCAGCCCAGCGGAGCGTGCGCGCCGGCCCAGGACGTCGAGCGCCTCGATCGGCAGCTCGTAACTCCGCACGAGCGCTACGGCGTCCGCGTCGATCTCCGGCGCCAGGTCGCACCCCTCGGATTGCAGGAATCCGACGACCGCGTCGTCCGGGGTGCGGCGCAGTGCCAGCGCGACCAGCTCACGCCCGAGGTACTGCTGTAGCGGTAGCCCGGCCGCGCGCGCCCGGCGGCGCAGGACGTCGGCGGCGGTATCCGGCAGGTCGTGCACGAGGAGTTCGGCCATACCGGCCAGGGTATCCCGGCACGTGCGCGGACACGCCGAAGAAGATCAGCACCCCTCGGGGGCATCATCGAGCCGGTCTTCCCCGAAGACCCCATCCACCTGTGCGCGTTCCTCGGCGCTGGTATCCGCACAGGCGAAGCGAGCAAACCGTCGCTTCAGCTCGACGGTGCCGACCTCCGACGGTGGCCGAGACGGCTGCGGCTCACCCGAAAAATGCCTCCGCCTCGCGGTGGCGTTCCGGCGGCACCCGCTTGAGCTGCTTGGTGGCCTCCGACAGCGGGACCAGGTCGATGCTGGTGCCGTGCAGCGCCACCATCTGACCGAACTTGCCCGCGTGCACCGCCTCGGCCGCGTGCAGGCCGAAACGGGTGGCCAGCACCCGGTCGTAAGGCGTGGGGCTGCCGCCGCGCTGCACGTGGCCGAGCACGGTGGTGCGGACCTCCTTGCCGATGCGCCGCTCGATCTCCACGCCGAGCTGCTGGGCGACGCCGGTGAACCGCTCGTGGCCGAACTCGTCGATACCGCCCTCGCGCAGGGTGAATCCGGAGTCCGGCGCCGGGTGCGACCCCTCGGCGACCACGCAGATGAAGTGCTTGTCGCCGCGCTGGAAGCGCCGCTTGATCATGGCGCACACCTCGTCCACCTCGAACGGGACCTCGGGCACGAGAGTCAGGTGCGCGCCCGCCGCCATGCCCGCCCCGATCGCGATCCAACCCGCGTGACGGCCCATCACCTCGATGAGCATGACGCGCTGGTGCGACTCGGCGGTGGTGTGCAGCCGGTCGATCGCCTCGGTGGCGATGTTCAGCGCGGTGTCGTGGCCGAAAGTGACGTCGGTGCAATCGATGTCGTTGTCGATGGTCTTCGGGACGCCGACCACCGGAACGCCCTCGTCGGACAGCCAGCTCGCGGCGGTGAGCGTGCCCTCGCCGCCGATCGGGATCAGCGCTTCGATGCCGTTGTCGTCCAGGGTCTGCTTGATCCGGCCCAGGCCTGCGCGCAGTACGTCGGGGTTGGTGCGGGCGGTGCCGAGGATGGTGCCGCCCTTGGTGAGGATCCGGTCGGTGCGGTCGTCATTGCGGATCTGGATCTTCCGATCCTCCAATAGACCGCGCCAACCGTCCTCGAAGCCGACGATCGCGTCTCCGTAACGGCCGTTCGCGGTACGAACGACGGCACGGATGACCGCGTTCAGTCCTGGGCAGTCTCCGCCTCCGGTCAGAACTCCGATGCGCATGGCCGCTATCTTGCCCTTCATGTCCGATCTGGGCAGCCCCGCCCCCGTGAACGTCGCGTAACACCGACCTGGACGAATGACCTCACGCGGCCGGGCAGCGCCCTCCGGCCAGTTCGTCCAGATGCTGGGAGACGACGGTGGCGAGTCTGTCCAGCACGTTCATGCCGTCGCTGAACGATCCCGACTCGGGTTGTACCGCGATCGCGATGGCGATCTGCCCCGAGGGGATGTTGATGATCCCGAACTGGCGCACCAGATAGGCGCCCGAGGTGTCCGGCCCCCAGCCGCCCTTGAACTCGGCGCCGCCGAACTCGCCCAGACCCCAGCGCTGGCTGGTGATGACCTGTTCCATCAGCGAGGTCACGCGCTCGGTCCCGGTCAGACAGGGCAACCGTGAGGCGAACCGCACTTGGTCGGTCAGCGACCAGTCCGCCTGCCCGAAGGCCGAGTGCTCGGCACGGGTCCGGGTGGCGGGCACCACGGTCTTGCTGTCACCGCCCTCGCGCAACACCGCCTGCACGGCCTGCGCCGCCTCTTGCGCGGTGCCCAGCGACTGCCAGAGCACGTCGGCGGCGGCGTTGTCGGATTGCGTGATCGCCGCCGAGGCGGCGTAGTTCGAGCTGCCCGGACTGCGCCGGAGCGCGGCTATGGTCAGCGGGACCTTCATCGTCGACCAAGCCGGACCGCTGGTCCATTCGCCGAAGGTGACCGCCTGCTCGCCACCGACCGGCATGATGGCCATGCCGAGCTTCCCGCGCACACCTGCCGCGAGTTCGGCATAGCTCGCCGCCAGGGTGCCCGGGACGATGAGCGACAAGCCCTTCTGGTCGGTACGCGCCGCGGCCTCGGTGATGCTGGGTTCGCTGGACGCGTCTTCCGTGCGGTCGGTTCCGCATCCGGCTACCAGAGAGACGACAAGGGCCGCACAACCCAGAACGGTACGAGTTCTGCGGAATAGATCAGTAGACATTTTCGACACATTCTTTTCGCGAACTCCGCCGGGCTGCGCTGTCGGTTCGGCGTCCCGACACCGTCCTTGCCCGGCTCCCCGGTCGCCGACCGCGACGGCGGGGGCGCGGCCACGGGTCGGCTGATCCTTGTGGCCCCGCCAGGTGATGACGGCGTGGTCAGCAAGCATGGACACCTCCACCTACCCGCCCGATGTCGCCGAGCGGCCGGGCTCGGCTGCGGCGCTGCTCGCCACCGGCCTCACCCGAGAACTGCTTCTCGTTATCCCGGAGAACGTACTAGATGAATTGAATACGCCCCAGTTCGCCGAAAACTCCTGGCCGCCATTCGCACTGCCGGACCGAGCGCCGCAGTCCGGTCACGCTCAATAGCATCGAAGTATTACCGCAGGATTTATCGGGTGCCGAGGCGTGGCATCGCGTGGTCGGGCTTTTCAGCGAGCGCGTTCGGCGGGCTTCACGACGTGATGCCTCGGGCCCCGCAGGATTACCGGCGCACAGCCCTCGAACCGAGGATGCGACGACGGGCACCGCACCGCACCGCACCGCACCGCACCGCACCGACGGTCACATAGTGGGCCGCCGCGCGTATCACACCCGGCCGAAGACCCGCGTCCATACGCGCTTCCGGCGCACCGCGCGGGCGCTCGGGTCCGGCTGCGCCGGCGATCGGGGCGGCACGGTCCCCGGCCGCGATCCACCCATCGGCGAGGCCGGGGCTCACTGCCGGCTGCCGTCGGTGCCGTCACATCCGCCCCGATGACATGGAACACCGGCTCGACGGGACGAGACCGTCGCACGCCCGCCGACTCCGGATTTCCCGGCCGTGGCGGTGCTACTCCCGAAGCCGGTCAGCCCGGACCTGCCGCTCCCCCTGCCGCGCAATCTCACAGTAATTACTTAGCCACCTCACGCTCCACGATTCCAGCTCTGGGAACCGGAGATTCGCCCGGCCGGTGCATTCGCGGCAGTGCGATCCGGCGAGACCGAGCCCGGCCGACGGGCGTCAGCGGATAACTCCACATTCACTGATCGAGCGGCTGAAACCACCTCGCCATCGGGTGCGAACTGCTTACGATCCCGTAGCACATCGCGAAACATGCACCTGCCCGGCGCATAGCCGACCCTGTGACCGCACGCGTCGGCGAAGCGCCTTCCCTTCTGGAGTCATGCCCTTTGTCCACGCCACAGTCTTCGCAATCCACCTCCGAGAGCACGAAAACCTGCCCCGTACAGCATGGTTCGCCGCTGGACAGCGACGGTCCCCGGGTCGCGCTGTACACGGAGGCGTTCGCCGCCGACCCCCATCGCGCCTACCGTGAGATGCGCCGCAGGTACGGCTCGATCGTACCGATCGAATTGGCGCCGAATGTGCCCGCCACGTTGGTGATCGGCTACTACACGGCACTGCGAATCCTCAACGACCCGGTGCACTTCCCCGCGGACCCACGGACCTGGCAGCAGGGCATTCCCGCGGGCTGTCCGATCCTGCCGATGATGGAGTGGCGGCCGAACGCTCTGCGCAACACCGGATTCGAGCATCAGCGCTACCGGCAGGTGAATGTCGCCAGTATCGACGAGGTCGATCTGCACGCGTTGCACGCGACGACCGAACAGGTCGCGGTTCCGCTGATCAACGCCTTCTGCCAGGACGGCGCGGCGGACCTGATCAGCCAGTACGCGTTCCCGCTCACGTTCGCGGTGCTCAATTCGGTGCTCGGCTGCCCGCCGGAGATCGGGCAGCAGGTCGCGATGGGCATGGCCGCCATCTTCGAAGGCGTCAACGCGGACAAGGGCAACGCGATGCTCGCCGACGCGCTCTACGACTTGGTGCAGATGAAGCGAAGAAACCCGGGCGACGACATCACCTCGCGACTACTGCGCCACCCCGCCGCGCTCGACGACATGGAGATGATCCATCAACTGGTCACCCTGTACGGGGCGGGCATCGAACCCCAGCAGAACCTGATCGCCAATACATTGCGGTTGATGCTCACCGATCGCCGGTTCGCGGGCGGGTTATTCGGCGGCAGCCTCTCCACCCGCGACGCACTCGACGAAGTGCTGTTCGACGACCCGCCAGGGGCGAACTACTGCTTCAGCTACCCGAAACAGCCCATCCTGATCGACGACGTCTGGTTGCCCGCACACCAGCCGGTCGTGATCAGCATGGCCGGATGCAACCACGACCCGGCGATCCACACCGGCGAGTACACCGACAGCCGCGCGCACCTCGCCTGGGGAGCCGGACCGCACGCCTGCCCTGCCAGATCGATGGCCTACCTGATCGCACAGGACGCCATCGATCAGCTACTCGACGCGCTGCCCGAGATACAACTCGCGGTCCCGGCGCAGGAGCTGACCTGGCGACCGGGTCCGTTCCACCGGGCCCTCGTATCGTTGCCCGTCGTGTTCCCGGAGTCGCCACCGATGCCCGCGTTCGGGTAGACAACTGCGCCCGCACGGTACGGCGGCAGCAACACGGGCACCGTACGACCGAGCCTGCCGGCGGTCGATCGAGTTTTGTTCGCGCTGATCGTGATTGGTGCCAAACGTGCCGTCACGGCGGAGAATCCACGCGGCAACCGCGAAGCGCTCATCCGACCGATCCCGTCAGGAGCACATGTGACCACTTTCCTTCCGGTGAACCTCAAGCACGCGCGCGACATCCATCCCGACCTCGACGTGCCGCTGGTTCGAGACGCCATCCACCCGGAGCGGGCGCTGTGGTCGGCTGCGGAATTACATCGGCTGACCAGCCTGGTGGCCGCGGAATTGGCGACGCCGCTGCTGGACATCGTGCGATTCGATGCCGAGCAACGCTGGTGGACCCGCCTGGCCTTGACCATGGGCGTCGAGTTGTGGTTGCTGTCCTGGGCCCCGGGACAGGGCACCGAACCACACGACCACGGCGGCGCGTCCGGCGCCTTCACCATGACCGTGGGCGAACTCAGCGAGGAATACCTGCACCTCGGCGGCTCGGTCCGGAAGACGGAACGGCGAGCGGGCGACACGGTCGGCTTCGGCCCCGATCGAGCGCACCAGCTGCGCAACGACAAGCTGTGGCCCGCCGCGTCGGTGCACGCGTACTCGCCGCCGCTCCGGCCGGTCCGCGAATACCGTACGCTGACGGACTTCGCAGGAACGTCGGTGAGCGGAGTGGGTGCACGATGAGTACAAGCGCCGAGGACATGATCGCGCGCGCCAGGGCGCGACTGGAGCGGGTGACACCCGAGCAGGCCGCCGCGGTGCAGTCCCGGGGTGGACTGATCGTGGACATCCGGCCGCACGCGAACCGGATCGCCGAGGGCGAGATACCCGGCGCTGTGGTGGTCGAACGGATCGTCCTGGAATGGCGCCTCGACCCGAATGGCGAACACCGGCTGTCGAACCTCACCTCGGACACCCCGGTGGTGATCGTGTGCAACGAGGGCTACGCCTCCAGTCTCGCGGCCGCCGACGGGCTGCGTCTGGGGCTGCGCCGGGTGACCGACCTCGAGGGGGGGTTCCGGGCGTGGAAGGCGGCGGGCCTGCCGGTGGTTCCGGGCGGAACCCCGGCCGTGCCCTAGCCGAACCTCGATTCCGGCCGTGCGGCGCCACTGGGCCGTACCCCCTCAGTAGACGTACACGACCGCGTTCTCACCGCCGCTGCAGGTGACGAGCTGGCCCTCGGGCAGGCAGGTCATGGTGTAGGACCGGCCGGTGACCGGGCTGGTCGCGACGACCGTGCGCGGTGCGTCGCGGGTCGCGTTCTGTGCCGGGCCGGTCGCGGCATAGGCGCTGCGCACCGCTTCGGCGAACGCGCAGCTGGTCACGGGAGTACCCGTCGCCGATTGGGTGAACGTCCCGGAGGCGGCTTGCCCTTGGCCGCACGGTTTCGCGCCGGCGGGAAGCGAGACCGCCGTCGGCTTCGCCCCGGTGGACGTCGCGGACGAGGCCGACGTGCGGCTCGGCGCCTGGGCACTGGGACGCGCGGCCGTCGCGGGCGCCTCGGAACCGGCGGCGGAGGAGGTCGGCTCGACCTCGCCGGAGCCGAACGACTGCCAGGCGATCGCGCCGCCGACGGTCAGCGCGACGATGGCGAAGACGGCCGCCATGATCGGCAGCGCGATAGAGCGACCCGGACGCGACGAGGAGTAATCGTCCTCGTCGTAGGCGTCATAGCCGTACTCCGGCTCGTCGCGGCCCAGTGGATGGCCGGTGCGCGCGGGGTAGTCGCCGTGCGGCGGATAGTCGGTGCGCGCGTAGCCGTCCTGCGCTGCCGGTACCGGGTACCGAGGCGGAACCGAGTCCGGCGCGGGAAGATACTCCGACGCGTCCTGCGGGGCGATCGAGCCGGGTAGCGCTCCTCGATCCGGATAGTGCGCAGTCTCCGGGTAATTCTCGGCGCCCGGATGCGGTACCTCGGCGAAGGCGTACTCAGGCGCCTGTGCATAGGTCTGCGGCGGGATATCGGAATACGCCTGCCCCTGGGTCGGTTCCGCGTACCTGCGCGTGACATCGACATCGGCCTGCGCGAAGCCGTCCGGCTGTTCCGTGTACAACTGCGGCATATCGGAATACGCCCGAACCTCGGTCGGCTCCGCATAACTACGCGTGACATCGGCACCGGCCTGCGCGAAGCCGTCCGGCTGCTCCGTGTACAACTGCGGCATATCGGAATACGCCCGAACCTCGGTCGGCTCCGCATAACTACGCGTGACATCGGCACCGGCCTGCGCGAAGTCACCCGGCTGCTCCGCGTACGACTGCCCGGAATCGAAGTAATCCCGTGCGGCCGAATCGGCGAAATCCTGCCGGTACACCTGCGTCGGCGGGGCCGGATGCTCCGTTGCCTGCGGGTATCCCGCGGACTCCAGATACGCCTGGGTCTCCGGGTACAGGTGGGCGTCCGGGAAGGGGCGTATCGGAGGCAATCCCGCTTCCGGCGTGAACGGCGCTCGTGGCCCCGGTGGGGGCGGCGGGGTCGCTTCCGCCTGCGGGAGCGGCGTGAACTGAAACTCCGCCGGCCGGACCACCGTCGGCGCGCTCGGGTGGATCACCGCGGGAAGCGACAACTCGCCCGTCGATTCCGGCGCGGCCGCCGCACCGGCGCGCTGCGACCGGTCGGGCGCCCGCACCACCAGCGTCGGCCCGGCGGCCGGCGCGGAGGTGAGAGCCGCGCGGGCCGCCCTGGCCAGCGCGGTCGCGGTCGGGAACCGGTCGGCCGGGTCCTTGGCCATACCGCGGTTCACCACCTCGTCCAACGCGGCCGGAATACCACCCGCTTGGGTGCTCGGTCGCGGCGGCGGATCGGACATGTGCGATTTGATCAGCACGTTCATGCTGGCCGACGGGAACGGCGTCGCTCCGGTCAGGCATTCGTGCAGCACGCACGCCAGCGAGTAGACATCGGCGCGGCCGGTCACCGGTCCGACGTCGAAGCGTTCCGGGGCCATGTAGATGTAGGAGCCGACGGCCATCCCGACCAAGGTCACCGCGCTGTCGCCCTCGGTGTGCGCGATGCCGAAATCGGCGAGATACGCGAAATCCGTGTCGGTGACCAGGATGTTCGCCGGTTTCACGTCGCGGTGCACCAGATTGCTCGCGTGCGCGGCGTCCAGAGCCGAGGCGATCTGCTCGATGATGCCGACGGTGCGGGCGGGACTCAGCGGCCCCTTGGTGCGCAACAAGGTGCGCAGATCGACGCCCCGGACCAACCGCATGTCGATGAACAGCACCCCGTCGATCACGCCCCAGTCGTGGATCGGGATGACGTGCGGATCGGCCAGCCGGGTGGCGGCCTGTGATTCGCGCCGGAAACGCAACTGGTACATCGGGTCTTTGGCGAGTTCTTCCGACAGCAGCTTGACCGCGACCGCGCGGTCCTTGACCGTGTCGTATGCCTCGTAGACCTCCCCCATTCCCCCCTTGCCCAGCAACGACCGCAGTTCGTACGGCCCGAACCGCGTGCCGGTTCTCGGCCCAGGTTCCTGCACCCGTCATCCTCCGCATCCCGGGCAGGGATCGCACACGAGATCACGCGGTACGCGATCGGCGCCTACCCGTCACACAGTGGATTCTCCGGGTGTCACCACCCCATGGTCAAACGCGAACACGATCGCGGCGGCGCGATCTCGCAGCTCGAGCTTCCCGAAGATATGTCCCACATGACTTTTCACGGTCACTTCCGAGATGCCGAGTTCGCGAGCGATCTCCGCGTTCACCCGGCCGCGCCCGATCAGTTCGAGCACTTCGTACTCGCGCGCGGTCAATTCGGACAGGCGGGCATCGGTGGGGGTGCGAACCGGGCGCACCGTGCGGTAGGCCGACAGCACGCGACCGGTCACCGCGGGGTCGAGCCAGGCTCCGCCGCCCGCGACCATCCGCACCGCGCGGATCAGGTCCTCGGCGGGCGAGTCCTTCAGGATGAATCCGGCCGCGCCCGCGCGCAGCGCCCCGGACAGCAACTGGTCGTCGTCGAAGGTGGTGAGCACCAGAACCGGCGGAGCCCCGTCGCGCGCCCGCAACATCCTGGTCGCGTCGATACCGCCGACGCGTTTCATCCGCAGGTCCATCAGCACCACGTCGGGACGGGCCTGGGCCACGGCGGCCGGGACCTCGTCGCCGTCGGCGCACTCGCTGAGCACGAATCCGTCCCGCCTGCGCAGGATTCGCCGCAAACCGCCGCGCACGAGTTCCTGGTCGTCGACCACCAGCACCGTCACCGCGTCTTCGCCACTCGCGGGCGAGGCCACGCTCACGATCGCATCTCCCTGACGCTCGGCTCGGCCGTGCGCGACGGCACGCTACATCCTCGGTTCACTCGCCGACGCTCACTCACCACCGCCCCTTCCTGACGCCCGGCCCTATCGTGCGCGACGGCACGCCGCACCCGGTCCGCTCGCCGACGCTCACGAACCCTCCCGTGTGGTCGTCGCGGCACCGGGCAGCACCGGACACGACAATCCGCCGCTGCCGGGCGCGAGCGGGATACCGGCGCGCACCGACCAGCCGCGATCGGACGGGCCTGCGGTCATGCGGCCGCCGAGCAGTTCGGCACGCTGGCGCATGCCGGAAAGTCCCATGCCCGCGCCACGGTGGGCGGGCAGTCCGGCGGGCACCGTGTTGTCCACCGTGAGGGTCACCATCGTCGCGTCGACCGCGAGCCGGACCCTGGCGGACGCGCCGTGCGCGTGCTTGACGACATTCGCCAGCGACTCCTGACCGATCCGGTACAGCGCCAGCCCGACCGCGGGTGACACCGCGCCGAGATCGCCGTCGCGGTCGTAGCGCACGTCCAGACCGGCCCGAACGAAATCACCGACCAAGTCCTCGATGTCCTCCACGCCCGGTTCCGGCACCTGCTTCCAGGGTCGCGCGTCGAGCAGGCCGACCGTGCGGCGGATGTCGGCCATCGCCTGTCGGCCGAGCCGCTCGGCATCGGTCAGCGCTTCCACGGCTTCGTCCACGTCGCGGTCGGTCTGCAACGCGTGCCGGGCGGCGGTGAGATGCAGCAGCGTGACGCTCAGCGAGTGCGCGATCACGTCGTGCACTTCCCTGGCGATCCGGTGGCGTTCCTCGTCGGCGGCCTGCGCCGCGCGGATGTCCTGGTAGCCGCGTTCCTGGTAGAGGAAGCGGCGCTGATATTGCAGCATCAGCCCGGCCATCCAGCCGAACGCGATGCCGACCAGATAGGTGGGCAGCCCCTCCGGGACGTGGCCGATCGTATCGAAGGCCACCAGCTGCAGCATCATCGCGACCGTGAGCGGAATGCTCACCCGTTTCGGCGCGATCGCCGCGATCTCCCCCGCGGCGGCCACCAGGACGAACGGCGCGAAGTCGGCCGCGACCGGTTGGGCGAGGAACAGCGCCTCGGCCGCCATGGCCAGCACGCCGAGCAACAGCGGGCGCGGCAGCACGCCGAGCAACGCGTGCAGCGGACCGAAGGCACAGGTGAGCAGGACCGCGATGATCGGAAGCGGCGACGGGAAGTAGCTGTGCCGCTGCACCGCCGCCGCGACCGCGACCGCGAAGACAGCGATATCGACGCTGACGATGACCGACGGCGGGTAGTCGTAGGGCAGCTCCTCGACGCTGCGCCGGAAGGCCGCGATCGGGTCGCGCGCGAACTCCGCGCACCGCTCCCGAACGCGCCGCATCGAGGCCCGCGCGCGGCCCGCGCGAGGCGTACCGGGCGATGCTTCGGCGACGCCGGTCGAACCCATCCTGTAAGGCTAGCCGCCGCATCCGGGCCGGTACATCGTCCCGCGAGCGGGCTGCCACTCCTACCGTGGGCGGAGACGCATTCGGGTCCCTGGCACGACGACAACGAGACCGTCGCGTCCGTAGCGTGGGCGATAGTTCACAGCGGAAGGCGATGGCCATGTCCTGGACGGATCAGCACGCTCGAACCGAAATCGTGCACACCGTGCTCACCCGCGCGGCGCTCGACCCGGCCGATCCCGACCTGTTCGAGGGATTCGGTGACCTGCATCGGCTGTTCGGTGGCGCGGACGGGCTCCTGCTCATGCTGCACTACCGGTGGAACCTGCATTTCGCCGCGAAACTCGACCAGGGGCTGACGGCGATGGAGGCCTACCTCGAACTGGCGGCCGAGCAGCCGGTGCTGCGCGCGGTGCTCGACGCGCAGTATCGTCGCCGCAAACTCGCGTCGGAGGCCATGGCGCGGTAACGCGCGACGAGGAACGAAATTTGATCGACCGTACGGAGCGGGGGACAACGATGCCGGAACCGGCGATGCTGGAACTATCGGGCGTGACGAAGGAGTATCGGGTCGGCGGTCAGGCGGTCCGCGCGCTCGACGACGTCGGATTGCGTATCGAGAGCGGAGAATTCACCTCGATCATCGGGCCCTCCGGTTCCGGTAAGAGCACTCTGCTGCATTTGCTCGGCGCGCTGGACAGTCCCGACGCGGGCTCGATCCGGTTCCGGGGCAAGGAGATCGGCGCGCTGGAGGAGGAACAGCAGTCGGCGTTCCGGCGCCACCAGGTCGGTTTCGTGTTCCAGTTCTTCAATCTCCTGCCCACGCTCTCGGCATGGGAGAACGTGGCCATACCGAAACTGCTGGACGGCACGGGTTTGCGCAAGGCCAAGCCGCGCGCCCTGGAATTGCTCGACCGGGTCGGGCTCGCCGAGCGGGCCGAACATCGTCCCGCCGAATTGTCCGGCGGGCAGATGCAGCGAGTGGCCGTGGCACGGGCGCTGATCATGGAACCGCCGCTGATCCTGGCCGACGAGCCCACCGGCAACCTCGACTCCAAGACCGGCGCCGCCATCCTCGAATTGCTGGGAGAGATCGCCGGTTCCGGCAGTTCGGTGGTGATGGTGACCCACGACATGGGCGCGGTGACCTACTGCGACCGGGTGATCACCCTGCGTGACGGCCGGATCGGGTCCAACGACAAGGTCGAGCGGGCGGTCACCGCGTGAGCGGTCAGGGCTGGAGGCGGCAGCGAAGCGTGAGCGCCGCGTGGGATCGCCTGCGACTGTTCAATATCGGCGAACTGCTCACCCATCGCGGCCGCACCCTGATGTCACTGGTCGTCATGGGTGTCTCGGCGTCGCTGCTGGTCGCGGTGCTGAGCATCTCCGGCTCGGTCACCGGCTCGGTGGACAAGCTGACCCGCGGCCTGGGTGGCAAGGCGCAACTGGAGGTCAGCGGTATCACCGACGCCGGCTTCGACCAGCAACTGCTGCGACGGATCGCGACCACACCCGGCGTCGCGGTGGCGGTGCCGATGCTGCGCACGCAGATCGGCACCGGCGCCGACCGCGCGCTGCTGATCGGCGCCGATTCGAACATCGGCGCGCTGGGCAGCGAATTGACCGCGCCGATGAACGCTTTCACGGGAAAGCTGCTCGCGGTGCCCAACGGGGTGCTGGTGGGCGCGGGACTGGGCCGTGCCGAGGGTGAGCGGTTCATGCTCGGCGATACGACGGTCACGGTCGCGGGCGTCCTCGACGAGGAGACTTCCGGCAAGCTCAACGGCGGTCACCTCGTCGCCGCCCCGCTCGGGCTCGCGCAGAAGGTCACCGATCGCGCGGGACGACTGGACTCCGTGCAGATCATTCCCGCCGAGGGGGCCGACCTCGCGCAGGTACGGGCGGCGCTCACCGAAGCGGTGGACGGCCGCGCGGTGGTGGCCGAGCCGAGTCTGCGCACTTCACAGGCGGGTGGGGCGATCCAAATGGTCCGCTACTCCACCACGATGGCGTCGGCCGCCGCGCTGATCGTCTCGGCGTTCCTCATCTACAACGCGATGAGCATGGCGATCGCCCAGCGCAGGCCGATGCTCTCGCTGTTGCGCGCGATCGGCGGCAGACGCGGACCTATGGTGCGCGATCTGCTGGCCGAGGCCGCGCTGCTCGGCGTACTGGGCGGCGCGGTCGGCGCGGCGCTGGGCGTGTTCATGGGCAGTGTCGCGATCGGCACGCTGCCCACCGCGATCGTGGAGTCGGTGGAGGCGCGGACCGAATACTCGGTGCCCTGGTACGTGATTCCGTTCGCCGTCGCGGCATGCGTGTGCACCAGTGTGCTCGCGGCGTCGCTCGCGGCGCGTCAGGTGTACAAGGTCCAGCCCATCGAGGCACTGGCTCCGGTCGGGGCCGGCCGGACCGATACGGCGAGCCCGCTGCTGCGCTGGCTGGCTGTCGTGGCCGGCGGCGGACTGGCCGGGGCCGCGGTGCTGATCGCGAGCAGCGATCTCGGCCGCTATTCGCTGACCGCCATCTCGATGTCGTTCATCGCCGCGATCCTGCTCTGCTTCGCCGCCACCGGTCCGATCGTGCGGGCCGCGGCGGGGATCGCGCGCTGGTTCCGCGCTCCCGGCGCGCTGGGGGCGACCACGCTGGAACGCTCGCCGCGGCGCGTGTGGGCCACGGCGATGACGGTGATGATCGGCGTCGGGGCCACCGTCGGCATGAGCGGCGCCTCGAGCAACATGATCGACTCGGCGACGGTCACTTTCACCGATCTGGCCCGCAACGACGTCTACATCAGCCCCGCCTCGATGGCGCAGTTCCCGACCGGGCCGCTGCTGCCCGCGGATCTGCGGGAGGAGCTCGCGGCGGTGCCGGGCGTCGCGCACCTCAGCCCGGCGCAGATGGCCTTCGCCACACTCGGCGGCAGTCGCGTGATGCTGCAAGGGTTCCCGGCGGATGCCCGCGAGACCCGGATGCGCATGCTCACCGACGATTCGGTGGCCCGGCTGTCGGCCGGAGAGGGCGTGGCGATCTCCCGCGACGTGGCGCGCTCGCTCGGCGTGGGTGCGGGCGCGGAACTCACCCTGCCGACGCCCACCGGCCCGCACACGGTGCGGGTGCTGCAGGTGATCCCGTACTTCTCCGCCATCGCGGGCGTGGTGATGATGGACCTCGACCTGATGCGGACCTGGTACGAGCGGCCCGGCGAGACGGTGATCGCCGCCGACCTCGCCCCCGGCGCCGATCGCGCGGCGGTGCTCGCGGCGATTCGGCAGGTGGTGCCGCCGGAGTTGAACGTGGACACCGGCGCCGACACCGTGGTGGCCGCGTCGTCGAGCATCCGGCAGGGGATGGCGATGAGCAACGCCATTCTGTGGATCGTGGTGCTCGTGGCCACGGTGGCGTTGCTCAACACGTTGATGCTCTCGGTGCTGGAGCGCCGCAGGGAACTCGGCGTGTTGCGCGCCATGGGCACCGGGCGCAGATTCCTGATGCGTTCGGTGCTGGCCGAAGCCGCCGGAATCGGGCTCGTCGGCGCGGTGCTGGGTCTGGCGCTCGGCGCGGCGGTGCAATTCCTCGGCACGGTCGCCATCGGGCACGCCCTCACCATCGACGTCGCCTACCGGCCGAGCCCGATGCTGCTGGTCTACGGCACGATCGCGCTGGCGCTGGCGCTGCTCGGGTCGATTCCGCCCGCGTTGCGCGCGGCACGGCTGCCCATCGTGGAGGCGCTCGCGGTCGACTGAGCGTTCACAGCGGCAGTTCGGCGAACCACGTCTTGAATTTCGCCGCGGTGATGCCGAATCCGGAACTCGGGTTGCTGTCGGTGAGGGTCACCGTGGCGAACAGCAGGTAGCTCGACCGGGCCGGATCGTCGTCGAAGTCGACGACCAGATAGCCGTCCGGAAATCCGCTGGCCTTCTCCTGCCAGCGGTAGGTCGAATACGACTTGCCGCCGTTGCGTTCGGTCGCGGCCGTGTTCGACGGCAGGTCCCGCACCGCGGCCTGAGCGTCCTGCGGCGACTTGAAGCCGATGAGGACGTAATCGGGCTCGGCGATCGGCGTGCCCCAGCAATTCCAGGCCTTCGCCCAGTTCGGGAAGTCGGGTACGCCATTGGCACTGGATACCTTGCCGCCCGGCTTGGCGGTGCCGAGGAAACAGGTCTTACCGCGATAACCGGGACCGGAGCCGATGTCGTATTTCGTATCGACGCCCTGTGGCAGCAGTTCCGGGAACGCTTTGGCGAGCTTGTCCGCATCGGAGGGTCCTGCGGGCGTCGTGGTGCCGAAGTCCAGCGGCGACGCGGAATCCGAGAATCCGATCTTCGCGACGACGATGCCTGCCCCGACCAGCAGCGCCACGATCACCAGAACGATCGTCACGATCAGGCCGGTGTTGGAACGGCCTTGCGACGGATGGCCGGGCGGCTGGTACGGCGGATAACCGATCGGCGGCGGAGTCGGGGCGGAAAGTGGCGGCGCGGCGGGATAACTCGGCTGGGGAGTCGCCGCGACGTAGCCGTTGGACGCCGGGAAGTGCTGTCCGCCGGTCGGGTTCGGGTGGTACTGCGGCGGCGCGGTGTAGCCAGGGGTGGATGCCGTGGGAACGTAGGTCGGCTGACTCGCCTCGGGCCCGGGGTAGGCCGGTTGCGCGAGGACGGTGGGTGCGGGCTGCGGCTGGTACTGCGCGGCCACCACCGTCGGAGCGGGCTCGGTGAGCGCGCGCCGTGCGGCGGAGGCGAATTCGACGCAGGAGGCATATCGGTCGTCGGGCCGCTTCGCCATGGCCCTCGCGATCACCGCGTCGAGCGCGGGCGACAGACCGGCGCGCCGGGCCGCGACGGAGGGGGCAGGCAACTGGAGGTGTCCGCGGATGATGTCGGCCGGGGCGGGGGCGTCGAAGGGGGCGATGCCGGTCAGCAACCAATACAGCGCGCAGGCCAGTGAGTACTGATCGGAGCGGTGGTCCAGGTGCGCACCGGTCATCTGCTCGGGCGAGGCGTAGGCGAGCGTCGCGGTGAACATGCCGGTCTGGGTCAGGTGGGTGGAGTCCTCGCGCAGCCGGGCGATGCCGAAATCGGTTAAGAAGACCCGCTCGCCCTGGCCGCCCACCGCACGCGCCAGCATGATGTTCGCGGGCTTCACGTCCCGGTGCAGCACGCCCATCCCGTGCGCGTAATCCAGTGCGGACGCGACGCCCTCGATGATCTGCACGGCCCGCTCCGGCGGCAGGCCCTGCGGGTTCACCGTCGCCGCGTCGACCCCGTCGACGTACTGCATGGAGATCCACAGCTGCTCGTCCTCGGTGCCGCGGTCGTACACCGCGACGATGTTCGGATGGTCCAGCTGCGCCGCCAGGTCCGCTTCCCGCTCGAACCGGGCCCGGACCTCCGCGTCGGTGAACAACTCCCGGTTGAGCAGTTTGAGCGCGGTCTGCCGCGGCAGCCTGGGGTGCCGGGCGAGATACACCGATCCCATGCCGCCCTGGCCGAGCATCCTCTCGATGGTGAACCCGGCGAACACCGCACCGCTGTTGAGCAACACGCCCCCTTCAGGTGACCGCAGCGGCCGGACAACACGTCCGGGCGCTTTCCTACCGATCCTGGAGCCTACCGGGTGACGCCGTGGCCACGGAGTTTCGAATTCTCCGGGAAGATCGGCAAAACTATGGTCGAGACATCGTGCCGTCGACGCCGCCGCGCGCCGCGGCGATGTCTCTCGCCCGGTCACCGGCCGGACGAGCCCGATGAGCTATTTTGCACCGCCGATATACAGTGTGACCGCGTCACCGGTGGTGGGGAGGACTCGGTGGTGAGGTCGACGAGATCCGCTTCGACGTGCCGTGCCGCGCTGCGCGCCGGAGCGATGGTGGTGCTGCTCACACTGACCTCGTGCACTCTGTTTCCCGCCGATCGGGCCGCCACCGACACCCCCGCCGTGGTCGTCGACACAGCGGGAGCCTGGCGGCCGAACCTCGCGGTGTCCGTACCGGACTCACTGGCCGCCGACTTCACCCAGTTGCAGCCGCAGCTGGGCGGACAGGTCGGCATGGCGATCATCCCCGTGGGTGGTGGCCGGATGACCGTCTTCGGCGACTGGGTCAGCGGCATCGCGTGGTCGACCATCAAGGTGCCGCTCGCGATCGCGGCGCTGCGGCACGACTCCCAGGAAGAGATCCTGCACGAGGTGGAGGCCGCCATCACCTGGTCGGACAACGACGCGGCCGAGGCGCTGTGGCAATCGCTCGGCGACGGGCTGGAAGCGGCCAAGGCGGTCCAGGACGTGATCGACGAGGCGGGCGACGCCACGACCGGGGTGGCGGGCCCGCGAACCACCCTGGACTACACCTCCTTCGGCGGCACCGAATGGACGCTGGCCAACCAGGCCCGCTTCGCCTCCCGGCTGCCCTGCCTGCCCGAGTCTTTCCACGTCACCGAGCTGATGACGGAGATCACTCCCGAGCAAGCGTGGGGTCTGGGCGTCTTGGAGGGCACGGCCTTCAAAGGCGGCTGGGGTCCGGACGATGCGACCGGCATCTACACCGTCCGCCAGTTCGGGCTGGTCCCGGTCCGCAACGGCGTGATCGCCGTGGCCATGGCGGCGACGGCCGATTCCGGCAGCTTCGACGACTCCACCACCATCCTGAGCCGGATGGCGCGGATGCTCGGTCGTCATCTCGGCGAACTGCGCGGCGGGTCCTGCCCGCCGCTGTGAGTCCGGCTCAACCCGGCGTGACCAGGCCGGTCTCATAGGCCAGGACCACCGCTTGCGCCCGGTCCCGCAAATTCAGTTTCGCGAAGACCTTGGAGACGTGGGTTTTCACGGTCTGCTCGGCCACGAACAGGGCTTCGGCGATCTCGGAGTTCGACATGCCTTTCGCGATCAGTTCGAGCACTTCCCGCTCACGGGGAGTCAGCGCGGACAGTTGCGGCGCAGGCTTGGCGCGGGCCGCGCTGCGGCGGCGGGTGACGTCGGCGATCAGTCTGCGGGTGACCGTGGGCGCGAGCAACGCCTGACCGTCGGCGACCACGCGCACCGCGCGCACCAGTTCCTCGGCGGGCGCGTCCTTGAGCAGGAACCCGCTGGCGCCGAGGCCGAGCGCCTCGTAGACGTAGTCGTCGATGTCGAAGGTGGTGAGCATCAGTACGCGCACCGGCGGATCGAACCCGGCCGCCAGGATGGCGCGAGCCGCGTCCAGCCCGTTCATCTCCGGCATGCGCACGTCCATCAGCACGACATCCGGGCGCAGCCGCTTCGCTTCGGCCACCGCGATCTTCCCGTCGGCCGCGTCACCCACCACACTGATATCCGGCTGCGCTGCCAGCAACGCCCCGAACCCCTGCCGGACCATCGCCTGGTCGTCGGCGATCAACACCGTAATTGCCACCCGCTCACCCTAATTGCCCCGCACCTCCGCCCGGCGCGCCCGCTCGCCCACCAGGCTGCCGTCCGCGACGGCAGGGCACCGCAGCGTGCCATCGACCGATCGCTGTGCCGCGGGCTCGCCTACCCCACCGCACCGCACCGGCACGGCCAGGGTTTCCGCGACACGTGACCGTCGACAACGCCTCCCATCGGCGCCGATCGGAGTCCGCGTACGCTCCGCGGCCGTGGTCCACGCATTCAACGTCCTGGCCCCTGCGCGGACACCACGGCATCGACATCGGCGGCAGCGGCTTCGGGCGCGGTGATCGGGAAGCGCGCGTGGACTCCGAAACCACCGTCCGCACGCGGCCCCGCCGTGACTTCACCGCCGACGGCGAGGGCTCGCGCCTGCATGCCCGCGATGCCGTGGCCGCCGTTGCCGACCGGCCGGGCGGGCGTTGCTCCCGGCCCGTTCTCGACGTCGAGCAGCAGTTCCGCGCCGCGTGCGATGCGCACCTGGACCGGCGCGCCCGGCGCGTGCCGGGAAGCGTTGGACAGTGATTCCTGGACGACGCGATAGAGGGCGAGTCCGGTGGTCTCCGCGATCGTGTCCAGCGCGCCGTCGACCGTCCACTCGATGTGCACGCCCGCGCGCCGCGCGCCCTCGAACAGGGTGATCACGTCTGCCGCCTTCGGCTGGGGCGCGTGCTCCGGCAACTGGCCGTCGCTGCGCAGAACGCCGAGCATGCCACGGATCTCGTTGAGCGCTTCGCGTGCCGTCGCGCCGATGGACTCGAACTCGGCGCGAGCGTCCGGGGTGACGCCCTCGACCCGGTACGGCGCGGTCTGCGCCTGCACCACCACCAGGGACATGTGGTGGGCCACGACGTCGTGCAGATCGCGGGCGATGCGAGCCTTCTCCTCCAGGATGGCCCGGCGGGCCCGCTCGAGCTCGTTGGCCTCCTCCTGACGCACCAGCTGCCGTCGCGACAACGCCAGCCAGCGGATCAGCAGGCCGAACAGCACCAGCGCGGCCAGCGCGATCGGCCAGCCCCACGCGGCGTTCGCGAACGCCTCCCCTTCGCCGGGCATGGTGGTGGCGAACAGCAGGGCCGTCGCCGCCCACGCCACCGCCACGATCTGCCCCGGGGCGCGCACCGCCACCGCGAGCAGCAGTAGCAGCAGGCACAGCAAGTGGACGACCTGGAACGGCAGGTCGTTGTTCGGTTGATGCGGGATCGCCAGCGCGATCACCAGCGCGGAGCCCGCCGAGATCGACCAGCCCAGCGCCGGGTTGATCCGGACCAGCAGCACCGGGAACGCGGCGAGTGCGGCGATGAACGGCTGCACCGCGGTGGGGACCGCGTGGGTCAGGTGCAAGGTCGGCCATGCCACCGTGTACCAGATCAGCGCGACCAGCACCGTGCCCAGGTCGAACCAGGTCCGCGCGTCCAGCCGTCGCGTCCAGGCGCGACTTTCTCCGTTCATGCCTACGACACTAGGAACTCCGGGTTCACCGCGGCCTCATACCCACGGGTGATTTCCGGCCCGATACCCTGGTGGGAGATCGGGCGGCGACTCCCTCGGCGGCACGGCACGGGAAACGTCCCCGGGCGTGAGGCGGTTGCCGGAAGCGGTTCCCTAACGTCGTCGCCATGAGCACACCGACCAGCGCCGGGCGCGAGACCCGGTCCGCATCGGCCGTAGGAGCCCGAATCCATTCCGCCGCATCCTCTTCGGTCACCGCCCATACGCGACGCTACGCGGCGCTCACCGCGACGGCGTTGACCGCTGTGGCGGCGACGGTGTTACTCGCCCCCGCCCCGCGGGCCGCCGCGACGGCCGCGCCGATCGAGAGCGCGCAGGCGAGCGCCGCCGTCGCCGAACTGGCCGCAGGCGGCCCCGAGGCGCTGACCGCGATCCCGGCGGACTTCGTCGCGTTTTCCGGCTACCGGCCGAGCACGATGGACGGTCTGCTGGTCAACCCGCGCGGCGACTGCTCTTCTCCGGTGACGCTGCCCGCCGAATTCGATACCGCGTGCAAAGCCCATGACCTCGGCTACGACTTGCTGCGTTATGCCGACCGGCGCGGCGAACCGCTGGGCCCGTGGGCGCGCCAGGCCCTCGACGCGACGCTGGACCGGCAGATGCACCAAGCCTGCGCCACCCGCGTCGACTCGTTCTCCCGCGCCCGCTGCGACGCGATGGCATCGATCGCGAACACCGCCGTCGATCTGAACTCGCGACGGCAGGACTACGGCGCGCCCGTGGCCGAACCCCTGCTCGGCGCCGCGGCTGCCGATCCGACGGCGGCCCCGCAGCTGCTCGGCGTGCTCGGCGCCGGAATCACCGGGTTGACGGCGGTTCTCGTCGTACGCAACCGACGGCGTGCCCCCGCGCCCGCGTCGAATCCGTCGTACGCCACGGGCGCGGTACTGCCATGACCTCGTCCGTCCTGGGGTTCCCGGGTCGCCGCCCGTGGGTCGCCATCGGGGTCCGCCGGGTCGTGCCGCCACGGATCGGCACGACGCTCGGCATCGGCACCGGCGTGCTGGCCTCGCTCGCACCCGGACTGCTTCCGCGCACGCCGAGCACGCAAGCCGTGTTGACCGGGCTCCTCGCGGCGCTCATCCTCGGCGTGGCAGGGTTGTCGCGAATCATTTTGCGACGTTGGGGCTTCGACATCAACCAGCGGCAGGCATGGCTGCGGCTGCCATTGCTGATCGCGACGTCGGTGCTGGTGGTGGGCGCTACGGCGAACGCGGGGCACTGGCAGAACCGGCTGCGCGCCGCGATGGACACACCGTCGATCGGCCCGGGCTACTGGGTGCGGTGGGCGCTCGGCGCGGCCTTGATCATCGGGGTGTTCGTCGGCGCCACCCGCTCGATCGCCTGGGCGGCCGGAAGAATGGGCTTGGCCCGGGGCGTCTCGCTTGCTACCGTCGCGGCGGTTCTGCTGTATCTCGCCGGCGTGCCCGCGATGATCGGATGGCGGGAGTCGGTGTACGCGCGGGCCAACGCCGAGCTGGATCCCACTCTGGTGCGACCGGTGTCGCACTCCGGATCGGGCAGCGCCGAGTCCGCGGTGAGCTGGACATCGCTGGGTGCCGAAGGGCGGAAGTTCATCAGCGATCCCTCGGTCCGAGCCGTGCGGGTCTACATCGGGGTGGCCTCGGCGCCCGACCTGGACACTCGCGTCGCGCTGGCGATCCGGGAACTGGAGCGCTCGGGCGGCTTCACGCGCTCCCACTTGGTGGTCACGGTGCCAACCGGATCGGGCTGGATCGACGCGAACGCCGTGGCGGGCTTCGATCAACGCTTCGACGGCGACGTGGCGCTGGTCGGGCTGCAGTACTCCTACCTCCCGAGCTGGGCGACGTTCGTGTTCGGCCGAGACGCCGCGGTCACCGCCGCACGCACGCTGTTCACCGCCGTGGAACGCCACATCCAGGGATTGGCGCACCCGCCGAAGCTCTACCTGTACGGGCAGAGCCTCGGGGCCTTCGGCGGCAATGCCGTCTTCGCCGACGACGCCGAGCAGGACGGCCGGACCTGCGCGGCGCTGTGGGCCGGACCTCCGGCCAACCGCATCCACCGCGGCGGCGCGAGGGTGCTGGCCAACACCTCCGACCCGGTGATTCACTGGTCGCTCGCGCAGCTGTGGCGCGCACCCGATCTCACCGGGGCCCGCGTCGACGCTCCGGTTCCGCAGTGGCTTCCGGTGATCAGCTTCGCGCAGACGACCGCCGATCTGCTCGGCGCATTGGACGCCCCGCCGGGCCACGGCCACCGCTACGGGACCGATCAGGGCACCGCCATGGGTTCCTGCTGAGCCGTGCGGCGCGGCGCCCGCACGGCAAGCTCTAGAACATGTTCTAATTTCTGCATGGCCTTCGTCATCGACCTCGCCGCCGACATCGACGCCCCCGCCGAACTGGTGTGGCAGGTGATCACCGACTTCTCCCGCTACGGCGAGTGGAATCCCTTCGTCGCGGAGTGCCGCAGTTCACTGGTGCCCGGCGAGCCGATCGATATGCTTGTCCGGGTCTCCGGCTCGAGCCCACGCAAGCAGCGGGAATGGATCCGTTCGCACACGCCGGGCCGGGAGCTGAGCTACTCGATGAAACCGGTGCCCCCGGGCGCGCTGCACAGCCTGCGCTCACACACGGTGACGCCACTGCCGGACGATCGCACCCGCTACGAGTCGCACTTCGAACTCGGCGGATGGCTGCATCCCGTAGTCGTCGCGCTGCTCGGCAAGAACCTGCGGCGCGGTTTCGAGGGCATGACCGACGGCATCCAGAAGCAGGCCGAATCGCTGCGCGCTTCCTGAGCGCAGCGAAGGACTGCTCGCGTTGGTGAGCATGCCGAAGCCCCCGATTCGTCTCGCCCGCACTGCGATCTCGCGGAGCCGCTCGCTTCCGCACAATCCGTGCGGCGATCGAGCGGCTCCGGCGAAGAACGTCAGGCGATCGGGCCGCGGGCGGCTTCGTAAGCCGCGCCCACCCGGTAGAGGCGGTCGTCGGCGAGGGCGGGAGCCATGATTTGGAGGCCGACGGGCATGCCGTCGTCCTTGCTCAGACCGGAGGGGACCGACATCGCGGGATGGCCCGCCAGGTTGGTCGGCAGCGTGCACAGGTCCGACAGGTACATGGCCAGCGGATCGTCGACCTTCTCGCCCAGCTTCCACGGAGTGAACGGGCTGGTCGGCGAGACGAGCACGTCGACCCGCTCGTAGGCCTGGTCGAAGTCGCGGGCGATCAGGGTGCGCACCTTGAGCGCCTGGCCGTAGTAGGCGTCGTAGTAGCCCGCCGACAGCGCGTAGGTGCCGATCATGATGCGCCGCTTGACCTCCGGGCCGAACCCGGCCGCGCGCGTGGCCGCCATGACCTGCTCGGCGCTGTGCTGTCCGTCGTCGGCGACGCGCAGGCCGTAGCGCATGGCGTCGAACCGCGCGAGGTTGGACGACACTTCCGACGGCATCACCAGGTAGTAGGACGACAGCGCGTATTCGAAGTGCGGGCAGGACACTTCGACCACCTCGGCGCCGAGATCCTTCAGCACCGCGACAGCGGCGTCGAAGGAGGCGAGCACGCCGGGCTGGTAGCTGTCGGAGTGCAGCTCCTTCACCACACCGACCTTGACGCCGCGCAGATCGCCCTGCGCTCCCGCGCGAGCGGCGGCCACCACCGGCGGCACCGGCACGTCACGCGAGGTGGAGTCGCGCGGGTCGTATCCGGCGATCACCTCGTGCAGCAGCGCGGTGTCCAGCACCGTCCGGCCGCACGGACCGCCCTGGTCCAGCGACGACGCGCACGCGACCAGGCCGAAGCGCGACACCGTGCCGTAGGTCGGCTTGGTGCCGACGGTCGCGGTGACGGCCGCGGGCTGGCGGATCGATCCGCCGGTGTCGGTGCCGATGGCCAGCGGCGCCTGGTTCGAGGCCAGCGCCGCCGCGGAACCGCCGCCGGAACCGCCGGGGACGCGAGTGGTGTCCCAGGGGTTGCGGGTCGGGCCGTAGGCGGAGTTCTCGGTGGAGGACCCCATGGCGAACTCGTCCATGTTGGTCTTGCCGAGGATCGGGATGCCCGCCTCGCGCAGCCGCGTGGTGACCGTCGCGTCGTAGGGCGAGACCCAGCCCTCGAGGATCTTCGACGCACAGGTGGTCGGCATGTCCGTGGTGGTGAAGACGTCCTTGAGCGCCAAGGGAACTCCGGCCAGCGGCGAGGCGGGCGCGGCGCCCGCACCGATCGCGGCGTCCACCGCGGCCGCGGCCTCGAGCGCCCGCTCCCCCGCGACGTGCAGGAAGGCGTGGTACTCGCCGTCGACCTCGGCGATCCGGTCCAGGTGCGCCTGGGTGACCTCCACCGACGACAGCTCGCGGCTGTGGATCTTGTCGGCCAGCTCGGCCGCCGGCAGTGTGGTCAGGTCAGGCCCATTTGTCTCCCGGCCACCGCCCCCCACGGAATCGCGACGCGATGCTGCGCTCATTCGCCCTCTCCCAGGATCTGCGGCACCATGAACCGCTGCTCTTCCACCGCGGGCGCGCCGGACAGCGCCTCGCGCGGAGTCAGGCCCGGCACCACCGAGTCGGGCCGGGTCACGTTGGTCGCCGGGTTCGGCGAGGCAGTGGGCGGGACGTCGGCGGCGGCGACCTCGGAGATGGTCCGCACGTGGCTCAGGATCGAATCCAGCTGTCCGGCGAACTGATTCAGTTCGGCATCGGACAGCGCGAGCCGGGACAGCCGGGCGAGGTGTGCGACCTCGTCGCGGGAGATGGCGGGCACCGCGGGACCCCTTTCGGCTTCGGTATCAACTATCGACTGTGCTCAACCCACACAGCCTAGCCACCGGCGACCAGGTCACCATCCGGCACCCGCGCTTCGTCGGCGCGGCGGCGGGGTCGGCGCCCGGCAGGCCACGCACAACCCCTTCCGGCCCGCGACACGTCCGCTCGGACTAGTCCGACACGCCGCCTTGGCGCGAATTCGCCGAGTGGCGTGCGTCACTGGATGGTCTTCGACTCGATAACCGGCCGGAAGGGGTGTAAGTATTGCGTGACCCGGGTATTCGTTCAGAGCCTCGGCCGCCCTAAGAAAGGAAACGCACGTGTCGTATCTGCTCCGCGTGCAACTTCCGGATCGACCGGGAAGCCTCGGTGCTCTCGCTCTCGCACTCGGCTCCGTCGGCGCCGACATCCTCTCGCTGGATGTGGTCGAGCGCGGCGCCGGCTACGCCGTCGACGATCTGGTCGTCGAAGTGCCCTCCGGAGCGCTCCCCGACACCCTCATCACGGCCGCCGAATCGATCGGCGACGTGCACGTGGACTCGATCCGCCCGTACTCCGGCGTGCTCGACACCCACCGCGAACTCGAACTCATCGATCAGGTCGCCGGTGCTCGCGACGACCGGATGCAAGTGCTGGTGGACGGCGTGCCGCGGGTGCTGCGGGTGGGCTGGAGCACGATCATCGACATCGGGCCGCAGGGCGCCTACCGCGTGGTCGGCAGCCCGAGTGCGCCGCAGACACAAGCGGGTTCGGCGCCGTGGATGCCGCTGGAGAAGCCCGGCGTGCTCGATCCCGAAGCCGACTGGGTGCCGGAGATCTGGCGTGACATGGACACCAAACTGGCCGCCGCTCCGCTCGGCAACACCGGCAAGGTGCTGCTGCTCGGCCGGCCGGGCGGCCCCGACTTCCGCCCCTCCGAGGTGGCCCGGCTGGGTTACCTCGCCGGGATAGTCGCCACCGTCCTCGGCTGATCCGAAGCGGCGCTACGAGTTTCGCGCCGCAGATGAACACATTGATGGGAACTCTCGGCGCACGCCCCATTGCGAGCCCGGCACGGCGGATGCCACCTCGATCGAGTCGGTAGGGTTCCGGCCCGCCGGACTGCACGGAGCCCGACGCAGCAGCTGCCCGGCACGGCGGATGCCACCTCGATCGAGTCGGTAGGGTTCCGGCCCGCCGGACTGCACGGAGCCCGACGCAGCAGCTGCCCGGCACGGCTCAGTGCTCCTGGGGACCGGGCCGCACGGATGCGACCCGACGAAAACCTACGCGGGTTCGCCTGATGGGTCGAGCGGTAGCCGAAGCACGTGCAGCAACTCCCCCGCGCTGGTTCGCCAGTCGCGGCTCGGCACGGGGTGGAAGCCGAAGCGGTCGTATATCCGGCGGGCGTCGACCATGGCGGGCATGGTGGTGAGGGCGACCGCGGCGCGGCCTTCCGCGCGAGCCTGATCGATCACCGTGCGCACCAACGCCGTTCCCGCACCGAGGCCGCGCGCCGTCTTCGCGACGGCGAGCATACGGAACTCCAGTTCACCGGGCAGTGCGATCTCCGCGTACGGCGTGCCCGCCGGTGCGACCGTGAGCGAGCCGACGATCCGGTCCGCGTGCGTGGCGACCAGAATCCGGGCCGAGGCGGCGCGGCGGGCGGTGTCGGCCAGCTCGCCCGCGTACCAACTGCCCGCCTCCACATAGCCCTCGCCGACATAGACCTCCAGGGTCAGCTCGCCGACCGCGTCGTACTCCTCCGGCCGCGCCGCCCGGACCACGACGCCCGCGTCCCGCACATCCATACCCGGCATGATGCCATCGACCATGACGTGGGCTACGGCACGTGCCGTCCTCGTACGAAGCCGCCACTCAGCAGCGGGCGACCACTCAGCCCGGCCGGGAGATCTGCCAGCGGTCGGGCTTGCCCGCCGGATAGACGACGGTGAGCAGATCGCCGATCGCCGGCCAGGAACTCGTGTCCCAGACGAAGCGGCCGTACACGACCTTGCCGGGGACCGAAGGACCGGTCAGGTTCCCGGTGATGGTCACGAACTGCTCGCCGGGAGCTTCGGGGCGCGGGCTCACACCGGTGACGTACAGCGTCCCCTCCTCCGGGCTCGCCGGCGCATAGCCCCGCCTGCCGCGGATGGCGAAGACGATCAGCGATACCAGCACCGCGGTCAGGGTCACCAACGCGACGAACTCCAGCATGCCCCCATGCTAGGTGCGCGTCACACCGGGGCGAGCTCGCTGGTGCCCCGACCGGTGCGCCGGACCTGCCAGACCGACATGCGGGTGCGTTGGGAACGCCCGTTGCCGCGATCGATCAGCATCCGGTTGTCGGTGGTGAAGATCAGTTGAGCGCCACGGGCATTCGTCTCCGGGTTCTGGAAGAGCTGGATCAACCGATCGGTCTCTTCGGCGGACAGGCACGCGCCGATGTCGTCGACGGCGAGCACACGGCCCGCGTCCAGCGCGTCGAGCATGGCCGGCAGCACCCGCAGCAACGACAGCGTGGCGGAGGATTCGTCGCCGATCCCGAACGCGGTGTCGATGCCCTCGTGCACGAGGCTCAGGCCGACGCCGCGCCGCGCCACCATCCGGGCGTACAGGGCGTCGCGCGCGGCCTTCAGGTTGGTCAGCTCGCGCTCGAGCAGCACGGCGGTCAGGCCGTTGTCGCGCAGCATCTGATCGGCATAACCGGGCGAGCCGGCGCACAGGTCGATCTGTTTGCCCAGACCGGCGATGTCGGCGTCCAGTTCGCGCAGGTAGTCGGCGTAGAGAGGGTCGTGCTCGGCGATGAGCAGGTCGGTGATGCCCAATTCGGCGGTGCGTAGCAGCATCAGCAGCCGCGCCGCGTTGTCCGGGGACCGGGAGATGTGGCTGCCGAGCCGCTGGGCGATGGCGTCGGGTTCGGCGGGACCGTGCTGTACCTCGAGCATGGACTCGAACCATCGGTAGGCGGGCACGAGCGCGTCGGAGTACATCTGGCCGGCGAGGCTGAGCAGCAGGGCGTTCGGACGCACCAACGGAGCCAGCGCGGTGATCCCGTACCGCGCCGCTTCGAACATCGGGCCGATCTTGATCTGTTCCCCGCTGCGCTCGAACACGATTCGCTTGCGCGAGCGCGGGTGGGTGTGCAGCCATTCCGCCGTCACGTCGGCGTTGTCCAGCTGGAAACCATAGGTATAGGGCACGCCCTCGGCCACGAACGCCGCCACGAATTCCGAAGGCCGCTGCGGGGATCCGAGGTGCGGCGCACGCACCGGCCCCGCGTACGGGTCCCATCCCGTCACCGAGTGCAGCACCGCGTCGCGCATCTGCGCGAGCGCATCGATCAGGTTCGTCTTGCCCGCAGCGGCGCCACCGTGCACGGCGGTCACCGGCACGGCCACCGGCCCGCTCCCCTTGGTGAGCCGCAACTCCTGCTCGTCGGCCAGCGATCTGTGATTGGTCACCTGAAAACTGCGCAGCATGCCGCCATACTTCCGTCCGCACACCGGCGGGGCGACATCACCCCGTCGGCACCCGCGATCGGCGCCGCACTCCTGCCTCGCGCGAGAGGGCAGGCGCACCCACTATTCGCCCGACTTCGGCTCATCTCGTTCAGAACTCGGGCTCGTTCGGTGTCGACGATCTCGTTCGAGCCGTTGCGGTGGAGCAGGGGTGCGCGTTCCACCGCCGCCGGTCGGTGTCTTTGCGTAGCGATCGCGGTTCGTCGTCAGTGTTCTCGTCGGCTCGCACGCAACAGTGGATGCCGCTGATAGGTGGTGGTCACCGAAGTGATCGGCGGATCGAGGGCGGCGTCGGCACGATGGGCGACCGCGCGCACATAGCCGAGATACTTGCCCTCGTCCTGTTCGAGGGCGCGGATCTCGACGGTGTTCTCCGGCGCGACCGCGTACTGCCAGTCCAGCCATCGCAGCCAGCCATCGGGCATGGTGTCGGCTGTGTCGACTTCGAGCACACCGCTGCGTCGCCAGTGCCGCTCCCACCAGGAGGCCGAATGCAGGCAAGCCATGCTCGGCTCCCACCAAGGCCGGAGATGATCGGGAAGCGGTCCGTCGATCTCGCGGGTCAGGCCCGCGCCGGCGATCGCGATCGCTCCGCCGGGCCGGACAAAGGCGGCCAGGTAGTTGGCATAGAGGTCGTCGGTGCCGTAGTAGACGAACGAGTCGATACTCACGATCGCGTCGAAGAACTCGCCGGCGAACGGTAAGGCCCGCGCGTCGGCGCGAATGGGGAACACATCGTCCGACACGCCCGCGTCCCGGAAGCGGGCCGCGCGTTCGTCGGGGCCGAACCACAGGTCGACCGCCCACACCTGCACGCCGAATTCTCGATGCAGAAACACCGATGACGCGCCTCGCCCACAGCCGAGATCCAGGACCCGCATACCGGGCCGGAGTTCGAGCGCTTCGGTCACCCATTCGGTGAGCCAGAGGGGATGGGCTCCACCACTGACACCGGACCGCACCCAGTCGGGATGGTAAGCGTTCGAGCGAGGGAAATTATCGTTGAGCACGATTGATGTCCTTAAGTGTGTGAGGCCGGGTTCGCGTCGTTTCGCTCGATGGACGGAGCCTCGGCGAGCCATCGTCACTGTCTGCCCAGCCTGCGACATCTCCCGCGGACACGCGAGTGGGATTCACAGGCCGACCGCCAGAAGCAGCGAAGTCACGACCGAAAGAAAGAGGAATACGGCCGGCGCCGCGATGTCACGCTGCCGCATGCGCAGATGCATTCCGATGGCGGCACAGAAGTACACGACGAGACCGATGGCAGCGGCTACCGCGAGGGGCGGCCACAGGAGCCCGCAGACCAATCCGAAGGCAGCGGCGAGCTTGACCACTCCCAGCATCCACATTCGCCGCACCGGGAAACCGACCGCGGCCACGATGCCGACGAGCTTCGGTTGACGCGCGAGGGTAGCCGCCGCGGAACCGGCCACGGCGAACGCCAGCACACCCGCGACAAGCGCTGTCACGATGTTCATTTCAACTCCTGAGTCTGTCGAGCACGATGACCGGCGGTGGTCAGCACCGCCACGCCGAGGGCGAAGGGAACCAGCGTCGCCATGAACGGGATGCTGATGACGAAGGCGACGATCGCGGGAAACTCATCGACCGACCGAGGCATGACGACGGCGAGCACGGCACCGGCCGACAACGCGGCCGCCAGCCCGTAGCCGGTGCGAGTGAGGACCACTCCCGTGCGCCGAAGCACCCCTGCTTCCGCAGTCGCCAGCCGGGACAGAGCCGCTGCCGCCAGGTACGCGGTCACGATGTACGCGAGCTGCACCAGATCGAGCCAGACCAGCGTGTAACCGACGAAATCCACCGGACCGTCCAGCCCGCGCAGGTATCGCGAGGCCATCCAGTGGGTGTCCTCGACCGCCAGTTGTTGCCGGTCGGCGCCCGTGAGCACGATCGCGAATCGAGCGATCAGGTTCAAGCAGAACCCGCAGGTACCGATCGCGAAGAGAACAACCGCCTGTACCGCCGTGCCGATCGAAGCCGACCGCCGATGCTGTAGCAGGAATCCGACAGCGCCGGTCAGCAGTGCCACAGACGTGACGAGCAGCACCGCGGTGTTCACCATCATCGCCTCGGGGTCGCGGGCCGTGGGGCCGCCGGTGAACCCACAGACGGCGAACAATCCGATGCCCGCCAGCACGAATGTCGTCGCAGCGGGCTCCGCGGTCGGCGCTAGACGCTGGACGAGCACCACCGCGCACAGCACATAGATCACGTCCAGGACGACGAACACCGGTGTGGTCACGCTGGGCATCTCGGCGTGGGCAAGGACGAGGACGAGCCCCGCCGGCCAGAGCGTGAGCAGGCCGCAGCCGGCTCTTCGTGCAGAGGGGTCGATCACTTGATCTCCGTTTCATCGGACAGATTGTCTTGTAAAAGGATGAGCTTTGGATGGACAGTCTGTCAACTGAAAATGGCAGAATGAAGCTCATGACCAAGCGCAAGTACGACCAGGTCGCCCGCGCCGAGGGCGCCGAACAGACCCGGCGGAGAATCCTCGACGCCGTCGCACAGCGGTTACGGGAGGCCCCCACAGAGCAACTGAGCCTCGACAAGGTGGCCAGGATCGCCGGCGTGTCCCGCTCCACGATCTACGTTGATTTCGGCTCCCGCGCAGGAGTTTTCGATGCTTTCGTCGCTGATCTGTCCGAGCGGACGGGCATCGGGGAGCTGACCGCCGCGGTCGGCGCCGACGATCCTCGCACCCATCTCCGCGAAGCCATCGCCGCCGCCAGCCGCATGAAGGCGCGCGATCTCGACATCTATCGGGTCCTGCACGCGATGGACCGCCTGGATCCCACCTCTGCCGCGGAAGCCGTGCGCCGCATCGAAGAAGACCGGCGAGGCGGAGTCGCCCATCTGGCCCACCGCCTGGCCGCTGCGGGCGCCCTCCGCGATGACGTTTCCGTCGAGTGGGCCATCGACGTGCTCTGGGCACTGACCAGTTTCGAGAGTCTCGACCTGCTGATCACCGGACGTGGACTCGGCGTCGAGGACGCCGTGCAACGCCTGACCGCCACCGCGGAGCGCACTTTGTGCACGTCGGCAGGATGACCGAGCAGTTCTCGTGATGGCCTCCTCGGCCGGGAACCGGCCTCGACCGTCTCCCCGCCGGACCGCCACCAACTATCGCCAGGAGTCTGTGCGTCCCGCCGCAACTCGGCGCGACGATCGCCGTGGACGCCCTGCCGTACTCGCGGCACCCGCACCCGGTCGCTGGGACAAGCCCGGTGATAGCGCGTTAGCATGCCTGCACGCCGCGGTGGTTCGCGGTGTACTGCCGGAATGTTCGACGGGATGAGGGTATCGATGGAACCGACGGTTCGTCGTCTTGTGGTTGGCAGCTCGGTGATCGCCGCGCTCGCGCTGGGCACGCTGGTCGTGGCGCCGGAAGCGGTGGCGGACGCGCCGTGTCCGGAGGGCTCCGCACGGGTATTCCTGGCCAACAGCACGAACACCTGCCAAGGTGGCGGGACGGTCGGCTACGACCCGCCCGGTGTGGTGTCGAAAGTGTGCTCGACGTCGAGCGCCGACGTGTCCGCCGAAGCGACGTACAAGAATCGCCGCGGCAAGCTGATCACCCAGAAGCTCGACTTGAGCGACGGCCGCTGCGGACGATTCGACGTGCCGGGTCAGCTGGGCGCCACGGTCACGGTCACGGCCGGCTGAGTCGACCGGCCGGGTCGAACAGCAGCGCACTGTCGCCGAATTCATGCCACAGATAGCCGGTGTCCACGGCTGCGGCGTAGTCAGCGGCGACGGTTTCCTCCCCCGCTTCAGGTCGAGCGCTGGTCATTCCTCGGCTTCGGCATCCTCCGCGGCCGTCTCCGGCGCGACAGCTTCGGGGCCACCTTCCAGCAGCCGCCGGAACCCGTCCTCGTCGAGGATCGGCACACCGAGTTCCTCCGCCTTGACGGCCTTGGATCCGGGCGCGTCGCCGATCACCACGAACGCGGTCTTCTTCGAGACCGAACTCGCGGCCTTACCGCCGCGCATCAAGATCGCCTCCTTGGCGCCGTCGCGGGTGAAGCCTTGCAGCGAGCCGGTCACCACGATGGACAGGCCCTCCAGGTTGCGCTCGATGGATTCGTCCCGCTCGTCCTCCATCCGCACACCCGCGGCCCGCCACTTCGCCACCACCGCGCGGTGCCAGTCCACCGTGAACCACTCCGCCACCGCGGCCGCGATGGTCGGGCCCACGCCGTCGGCGGCGGCCAGTTCCTCCCCCGACGCCTGTTCGATGCGGTCCAGGCTGCCGAATTCGGCGGCCAGCGCCCGCGCCGCGGTGGGGCCGACATGCCGGATCGACAGGCCGACCAGCACCCGCCACAGCGGCCGGTCCTTGGCCACGGCCAGATTCTCCAGCAGCCGCTTGCCGTTGGCGGAGAGGCTGCCGTTCTTGTTGGCGTAGAGCGAGGTGGTCAGCAGCGTCGCCTCGTCCAGATCGAACAGGTCGCCCTCGTCGGTGATGGCGCCGGACTTCAGCAGATCGATCGCGCCTTCGTACCCGAGGGCCTCGATGTCGAAGGCGCCGCGACCGGCCACGTGGTAGACGCGCTCACGCAACTGCGCCGGGCAGAACTGCTGGTTCGGGCAGCGGATATCGGCGGCGCCCTCCTTCTCCGGGCGCAGTTCGGTGCCGCACTCGGGGCAGTGTGTCGGCATGACGAATTCGCGCGCGTCCTCGGGACGCGCGTCCACCACCGGCCCCAGCACCTCGGGAATCACGTCGCCCGCCTTGCGGATGGTGACCGTGTCGCCGATCAGCACACCTTTGCGCTCGACCTCGGCGGCGTTGTGCAGCGTGGCCATCGCGACCGTGGATCCCGCGATCGACACCGGCTCCATCACCGCGAACGGCGTCACCCGGCCGGTGCGGCCGACGTTCACCTGGATGTTCAGCAGTTTGGTCGTCGCCTCCTCGGGCGGGTACTTGTAGGCGATCGCCCAGCGCGGAGCACGTGAGGTGGAGCCGAGGCGGCGTTGCAGGGCGGTCTCGTCGATCTTGATCACCTGGCCGTCGATCTCGTGCTCGATGTCGTGCCGGTGCTCGCCCCAGTAGGCGACTCGTTCGATCACCGCGTCGATGCCCTGCACCCGCCTGGTGTGCTCGGACACCGGCAGACCCCACGCGGCGAGCGCACGGTACGCCTCGTACTGCGAGGTCGGCGTGTAGCCCTCGATCCGGCCGAAGCCGTGGCAGATCATCCGCAGCCTGCGCCGCGCGGTGACCGACGGATCCTTCTGTCGCAGCGAACCGGCCGCGGTGTTGCGCGGGTTGGCGTAAGGGGGTTTGCCCTCGGCGACGATGGCGGCGTTGAGCGTCTCGAAATCCTCCAGCCGGAAGTACACCTCACCGCGGACCTCCAGCAGCTGCGGGATCGGGAATTCCGCGCTGGGGGTCAGCTCGCCGGGGATGTCGTCGATGGTGCGCGCGTTGAGCGTCACGTCTTCGCCGGTGCGTCCGTCGCCTCGGGTGGCGCCGCGGACCAGCCGCCCGTTCCGATAGACCAGGTTCAGCGCGACGCCGTCGATCTTCACCTCGCACAGGTAGTGCAGGTCCGGCCCGGTCTCCGTCTCCACCCGCGCGGCCCAGGCGCGCAACTCGTCGACATCGAACACGTTGTCCAGCGACAGCATCCGCTCGAGGTGGTCGACGGCGGTGAAATCGGTCGCGAAGCCGCCACCGACGAGCTGGGTCGGCGAATCCGGTGTGCGCAGGTCCGGATGTTCGTCCTCCATGGCCTGCAACCGCCGCAACAGCGCGTCGAACTCGCCGTCGGAGACGATCGGCGCGTCCCGGACGTAGTAGCGGAACTGATGCTCGCGCACCTCGTCCGCGAGTCGCTGCCACTCCACCCGCTGCTCTGCCGTCGCCGGGGCCGCCGCGCTGTCGCTGTCACTCACCCGTCGCACATTAGCGCAGGCCACCGACAGCACATCGCCATGTTCGCGCACGTCGCCGCACCCGAGCGCCTGGATTCCGGCCGGTCTGTTTCTCGACGCGAGCGCACTGTCGACATGACGCTGCGGCGTCACGTAGCGGCGACATACCGTCGGCGGCACCGACACCGGACGACTTTGTCGATCGCGGTGATCGCCCAGCCGATCGCCCACCGACACGAACCCTTCGGCGGCGGTCACGACAGGCTGTCCGCAGTGGCGCGGCACTCACATCAGAGGGCTGCAAGCGGCACTCGACCAGCCGAGCACCCGCCGCCGGCGCGGACCAAGGACAGGGGCGAGCAACCCGGCCGCGACCGTCAGCACAACCTGCCGCGGAGGCATTTCGAGGCAGCACGCCAGGCAAGGCTCGATCCTCGGCCGTCCCGGATTCGAGCGAGCAATCCACCGAGCCGCAGGCGTCTCGGCTCCGCGCGCGGCCGCCGATGTCAGGAGAACGAAAGCTCTTCCGGCTCCTCGGCGTACGCGCGCGCGATATCCGCGGCCAGGCGCAGCGCTCGCCTGCTCCACTCCAGCGGAACGCCCGCCAGACCGCAGGCCGGACCGACCACTACCCGTTGCGCCAGCGTCCGGCGGCCGAAGCCGAGCCGATCGATCAGCCGCACGCCCGGCTCGGCGAAGGTCCGCCAGGTGACCGCGTCGGCCGGTACCTCGGTCGGGATGACGCCGAGCATCAGTTGCTTGCCCGCTTCCAGGGCTTCACCGACCTCGTCGAGCTGCTCGGTGCCGATCGTGCTCAGGTCGAAGCCGATCGCGTCGGCGGCGCTGCGGCGCAGCAGGCCCAGCGCGGGCGGCTCGGCGCAGCTGTGCACCAGCACCGGCGCGGACTGGGCGGCGATCACCGTGTCCAGCAGTGCCAACGCTTCCGGCTCGGGTAGAACGCGCACGGTGTTCAGCACGCTCACCCCGCGCAGCGAGCCGTCCAGGACCGCGGACAGCGACGGTTCGTCCAGCTGCAGGACGACCTGCGCACCGAGCCGCTTGCGCACCTCCGCCACGTGCTGCGCCAGCCCTTCGGCCAGGGATTCCGCCAGGTCGCGGACCGCGCCGGGATCGGTGAGTACGCGATGACCGCCGGGCAGCTCGACCTGCGCGGCCAACGTCAGCGGACCTGCCGACTGCACCTTCACCGGACGGCCGCGGCCGGACAGACCGGTGTTCTCCCACGCTTCCTCGAGCGCGTCCAGATCGGTCCGTAGCAGGTCATGGGCCCGTCGCGAGACCGCCCCCGGGCGCGGCGCGAGCCGGTAACCCCTGGGCGTGGTGTCGAATCGCAGGTCGACCAGCAGCGCGGAGGCCCGGCCGATCAGGTCGGCGCCCGCGCCGCGAGCAGGCAATTCCACCAGATGTGGCAGCTCGCCGAGTTCACCGACGATCGTCGCGGCGGCCTCGCGCGGGTCGGTGCCCGGCCAGGAGCCGACGCCGGTGGCGATCCCGCCTCGCAGGCGCACCGGTTCGGTCGCCACGTCCCCGCCCTCTTGTGCCAGGTCATCCGTGCCGGTCTCGTCCACCGCTGCCGTACTCCGTCCGTTCGATTCCGCCGTTACGGGATCCCGCCGTCCGCACGACTAGCCAAAGTATTTCGGTTTGCACACCCGCAACGGGCTGCGCGGAAAGCGGACGACGAAGGCCGCACGCGCGGGGCGGATCATCGCGCCGCCTCGGCCTCCGCTTCGTTCGTGATCAACTCTTGCGCGGTGCCGGAGATGGTCCCACTCCCGATCACCACGTCACCCTCGGGATCCGGACGGTAGAGCACCACGGCCTGACCGCGCGCCACGCCGGTCAGTGGCTCACGCAGCCGCACGATCAGTCCGTCGCCCACCGCTTCGGCGACCGCGGGGGCGATACCGCCGTGTGCGCGCACCTGCGCGATGCACTCGACGGAGCCCGTCGGCGCCGAACCCGAGGTCCAGATCGCGCGCTCCGCCTCGACCGTGTGCACCCGCAGGTCCTCGGCCGAACCGACGTGAACCGTGCCGGAATCGGGATCGATGCCGGTGACGTAGCGCGGTTTGCCGTCGGCGGCCGGACCCGGCAATCCCAATCCCTTGCGCTGGCCGATGGTGAACCCGTGCACGCCTTCGTGCCGCGCGAGCACCTGACCGTCGGCATCGACCACCGCGCCGGGCCGGATGCCGATCTTCGCGCCGAGGAACGCCCGGGTGTCACCGGAGGGGATGAAGCAGATGTCGTGACTGTCCGGCTTGTTCGCGACGGCGAGGCCGCGCTCGGCCGCCTCGGCGCGGATCTGCGGCTTGGGGGTGTCGCCCACCGGGAACATCGCGCGCGAAAGCTGCTGCGCGGTCAGCACCGCCAGCACATAGGACTGGTCCTTGTCGGCGTCGACGGCACGGCGCAGCACGCCGTCCTCGAGCCGCGCGTAGTGCCCGGTGACCACGGCGTCGAAGCCGAGCGCCACCGCGCGGTCGGCCAGCGCGGAGAACTTGATCTTCTCGTTGCAGCGCAGGCACGGATTCGGTGTCTCACCCGCCGCGTAGGCCGCGACGAAATCATCGATGACGTCTTCTTTGAAGCGGTCGGCGAAATCCCAGACGTAGAACGGGATGCCCAGCACGTCGGCGGCGCGCCGGGCGTCACCGGCGTCCTCCTTCGAGCAGCAGCCGCGCGATCCGGTGCGCAACGTGCCCGGTGTCGCCGACAGCGCCAGGTGCACACCGACCACCTCGTGACCGGCGTCGACGGCACGCGCCGCCGCCACGGCCGAATCCACACCACCGCTCATCGCGGCGAGTACCCGCATCAGACACCTCCTTTCGCACCGGCCAGGCCCGCGGCCTTGGCCCGCTCAACCACCTGCGGCAATACTTTCAGCACTGCGTCCACGTCGGCGCGCGTCGAGGTGTGCCCCAACGAGAAGCGCAGCGATCCGCGCGCCTGCCGGGGCTCGACGCCCATGGCGATCAGTACGTGACTGGGCGTGGCGACGCCCGCGGTGCACGCCGAACCGGTCGAGCATTCGATCCCCGCCGCGTCCAGCAGCATCAGCAGCGAATCCCCCTCGCAGCCGGGAAAAGTGACGTGCACGTTGCCGGGCAGACGCCGTTCGCCCGCCGGACCGTTGAGCATCGCGTCGGGCGCCGTCGCGCGGATCCCTTCGATCAACGCGTCGCGCAAGGCGACGAGCTCGACGGTCCGGGCGGGCAGCTCGATCGCGGTCTGGCGCAGCGCCGCGGCCAGCCCGATCGCGGCCGCGGTGTCCGAAGTCCCGGACCGCAGGTCGCGCTCGTGCCCGCCGCCGTGCAGCAGCGGCACGCACGGCACCTGCCTGCCGAGCAGCAGCAGCCCGGCGCCGTGCGGTCCGCCCACCTTGTGCCCGGCGAAACTGGCCGCGGAAAGGCCGCTCGCGCCGAAATCGATGGGCAACTGCGCCGCCGCCTGCACCGCGTCGCTGTGCATCGGCACGCCGAATTCCGCTGCCACGGCAGCCAGCTCGGTGACCGGCTGGATGGCGCCGACCTCGTTGTTCGCCCACATGATGGTGACCAGCGCGACGTCGTCGGGATGCGCGGCGAGCGCGGCGCGCAGCACGCCGGGCGCGACCATCCCCTCGGCGTCCACCGGAAGCCAGGTGACCTCGGCGCCCTCGTGCCGCTCGAGCCATTCCACCGCGTCGATCACCGCGTGGTGCTCGACCGCACTGGCGATGATCCGGTTGCGACGCGGATCGGCGTCGCGGCGGGCCCAGAAGATGCCCTTCACCGCCAGGTTGTCGCTCTCGGTACCGCCGGAGGTGAAGATGACCTCCGAGGGCCGGGCACCCAGATCGGCGGCGATCGACTCGCGCGCCTCCTCGAGCAGCCGCCGGGCGGCGCGCCCCGAGCCGTGCAGGGATGAGGCGTTGCCCGTGGTGCGCAGGGCAGCCGTCATCGCCTCGATGGCCGCGGGCAGCATCGGTGTGGTGGCCGCGTGATCGAGGTAGACCGTGTGGGGCGCAGCACCGTTGACCGGACCCGAGAAAGCCGACTTCATGACCAGTTAAGGATAGCCGTCACGCTCGGCCGGTTATTCCCCCCTGCTCACGCGCCCGCGAGGGGTCCGCTACCCGGCGCGGTGCGTCGGCGAATGCCGTGTGACCGGCCGTATCTCAGGGTTTTCACCTATTGAATGTACCGCTGAATAGCGGTACGTTATTTAGCGTGTTGATCGCAGTCCGGTTCGTTCGCTCAGCCGGATCCGAGGCCGGGACCCCGGGCGGTCGACTACCGGACGAATCGATCAGTGAGGAAGCTCCGATGGACCCACGCACCAATGGACGTACGCGACGTGTGCTGGCACGCGCCGCCGCCGCGTCCGTGCTCGCCCTGATGCCGCTCACCGCCGTCGCGGTGCCCGCGCTCGCCGACCCGATCGTGCTCGAGCCCGCCGACCAGGTCGACGCCGCCCACGGCAGGCACGGCCACGGCCACGGCAGGCACGGTCACGACGGCTGGAACAACGGGCGGCACAACGACTGGGACCGGGGACGTCACGACGACTGGTTCCGCGGCCGCAACCGCCACGACGACTGGGATCACGGCAGGCCGGGCTGGCACCACGGGTTCCGGCCGCCGACCGGAAGCGGCTTCTGAGTTCTCCCGTTCGTCCGGGGCGGGCCGACATCGGCTCGCCCCGGAATCGTATGAAGCGAACTCAGGATGCGGCCATCGAGCTGCCGAGTCGCCTACCGGGCGGCGGCGACACTCCGGCGACCGCGCAAGATCGGGCGGCGGCGTGGCCTGCGCACCTCGGGGGCGTCGGCGGCGACCGACGGGTCCTGGACACGGGTGTGGCCCGCCTCGATCCACTCCGTGGCCGCGATCTCGAGGCGGCGCGACAACCCGGTCCCGCGGACGGCGGCCTCGCAGCGGCGGGCCAGCTCGCGGCGGTCCGCGCCGGGCTCCAGCACCGGTTCCAGCACCACTTCGGCGACCATCCCGCGCGAGCGCAGCACCCGCCGCGCCGAGGAGGCGAAAGTGTCGGCGCCGACGAACGCCGGCACCGTGCACGGCACGCCGTGGCGGTCCAGGTACCGCAACCGCACCGGCTGCACCGGGGTGCCGGTGTCCACGGCCGCTTGGAACAACGCCGAACGCATGGTGCCGTAGGCGCGACCACACCAAGTGGTGCCCTCGGGGAAGACACCGATCCGCTCGCCCGCGACCAGCCGGGCTCCCACCGCCGCTACCACGCCGGGCAGCTGCCGCAGGCTCTCGCGCTCGATCGGGATCACCCGCATCAGCTTGGCGAGTTTGCCGATCAGCGGCCATTCCACCATGTCCGCGCGGGCCACGAAGCCGAGCGGCTGCACCGAGGCCAGCGCGACGATATCGGTCCAGCCGATGTGCCCGGTCACGACCAGCACGCCCCGACCTGCCGTACCGAACCCGGCGGGCAGGAGCGCGGCGTCGCCCTCATCGACGACACCGCGCTCGTCCGTAACCACCCGGTTGTCGACGATGCGCAGCCGCATGCCCAGGCAGCCGAGTAACAGGCGCGCATAGCCGCGCTGCAACGGCACGCGCTTGCCCCGCGGTGTCACCGCGTTCGCGATCGGGAAGCTGAGTAGCAGTCCGGCGACCCCGGCCAACCGGGTTGCCACCCGTGCCGCGCCGACCTCATCGATCGAATCCAAGCAGCCGGGCCCACAGGGGCTCGACGGCATCCATGCGTGAGCGGCGGACGTGGCGGGCGGCGCGTCGAAGACCACGATCCTCACCGTCCCCCGTCGAGAGACGCGGCGGCGTCTTGTAGTCGGTTGAGGTATCGGGTGTTGATGGTGTCCAGGCCGAGCAGCATGACGAAGTCGGCGACCGCGAATGCGGGATCGTGGGCGGGTTCGCCGCAGATCTCCGCGCCCAGCCGCAGGTAGCCGCGCACCAGCGGGGGCAGCTTCGGCCTCGACGGCGGCGTCAGCTCGTCCAGGGACTTGCCATCGACGATCACCGGGTTGTACGGGTGCACCCGGCGCTCCGGGTCGGAGGAGTGCCGGCCGAGCAGCATGTCGCGCACGCCGCGCACGTTCACCCCGGGCGGGTCGGCCGGGGTGTCCTGCATCGGCACCGACACGCAACCCATGATCCAGTCGTAACCGGTGAGCTGGATGTAGTGCAGGATGCCCGCCCACATGAGGGTGAGCACCGAGCCGTTGCGGTGGTCGGGGATTACGCAGGCGCGGCCCATCTCGACGATGCGCATGCCTTCCGGATCCAGCTGGGCGAGATCGAATTCCGTCGCCGTGTAGTACCCGCCCGCGGCGGCGACCCGGTCCGGCGGCAGCATCCGATAGCAGCCGACGAACTCCCCGCTGGCGTCGTCGCGCACCAGCATGTGGTCGCAATGCTCGTCGAAACGGTCGGCGTCCAAACCGGTTCCGTCATCCGGAATCCGGAAGCCGGGCTCGTTGGCGAACACGTTGTAGCGCAGGCGCTGTGCGGCGACACGATGGTCGAGGTCGGAGGAAACCACCAACGAGTAGCGCGACCGTCCCTCCCCGGAGTCCGTCGCTCGAGCCGGGGCTGCCAACACGGACGAAATAGTCATATCCATGATGAAGCCAGCCCGACAATGCGCCGCAGCAACCTCGAAGTGTCGCCGCGATGCCGGTTGGGTTAACGAGACGGCTGTCACACCGAGCGTTCACCGAACGGTTCCACCCCGTTCGCCCATCCGCAGAGAAACCGCTTCCGACATGCGGTTTGTCGGGCGGATCGCGGTAGCGGTCCGGTGCGGCGCGAACCCTGCGCGGCGCACCCGCACACCGTGAATCGCGCCGCTTCCGACAGTGAGCAGCGCGATTCCTCAGGTGCGGGAAGTGATCAAGCGGCGCGGCTTTCGGCAGAGTGTACCTTCAGCGCAGCCGTGTCCTCTTCGGCGAAGCCGGGACGTCCGGTGCCGATGAACGCGACCAGCCAAGACGCGACCGCGGCGAAGCGGTTGCGGAAGCCGACCAGATAGAACAAGTGCACCGCGAGCCAAATGACCCAGGCGACGACGCCGCGGAAGGTGATCCGCTCGTTGAGCTTCGTCACGGCGCTGAACCGGCTGATCACCGCCATGCTGCCCTTGTCCCAATAGGTGAACGGGGTACCTGGCTGCTTCTTGCGGCGGATGATGTCGGCGGCGTGCCTGCCCTCCTGCATCGCCACCGGCGACTGGCCGGGGTAACCGTTGAGCGAGGTCATGTCGCCGATGGCGTAGATGTCGGCGTAACCGCCGACGGTGAGATCCGGGTTGATCAGCAGCCGGCCGGCCCGGTCGGTCGCCACGCCCGTGGCCTCGGCCAGGATCTTGGCGAACCCGCCTGCCTGCACGCCCGCCGACCAGACCACCGTCTCCGCCGCGATGCCGTGCTCGACGCCGTCGGCGCCCTTGACGGTGACCTTGCCGTGCTCGATGTCGGTGACGAAGGTGCCGAGCAGCACATCCACGCCGCTGCGGGTCAGCGTCTTCTTCGCGTATTCCGACAGCCCGCCCCCGAACGGCGGGAGCACTTCGCCCGCGCCCTCCACGAGGGTGACCGAAACTTCCTGATGGAAGTGCCGTTTCGCCAGTTCCTTCAACTGCCCCGCCACCTCGACGCCGGTCGCCCCCGCGCCGACCACGACGAAGCTCAGCAGCCTGCGCCTGGTCTGCTCGTCGGCCTGCGCGGCTTCGGTGAAGACGCGCTCGATCTGCGCGCGCAGCCGCCGCGCGTCATCGATGGTCTTGAGCGAGAAGGTCTTCTCGGCGAAATCGTCCCGGCCGAAGTACGACTGGCTGGCGCCGGTGGCCGCGATCAGCGAACCGTAACGGATGCGATGACGCTCGCCCTCGTGCTCGTAGGTGACGACGGCCCGGTCGGGATCGATGTCGACCACCGCGCCCAAGCGCACATCGGCCTCACGATGGCGGCGCAGGATGCCCGCGATCGGCGGCGCGATCTCCTCCGATGTGAGCACACCGGTCGCTACCTGGTACAACAGCGGTTGGAACAGATGCTCGGGCGTGCTGGAGATCAGCACATAGTCCACCCCCGACTTGGCCAGCTGTTTGGCGGCGGCGAGCCCGCCGAACCCCGATCCGACAATGACGACACCCGCGGTTTCGATTCCCGCTTCCACGTACTGCATGACAGCCTCCTTCTCTCATTACCAACCGCGATCCGGAGGGCGGATATTTCAGGTGTGTGGGCGCATAATGCAGATGACTCTTATCTTGATTCGTAATTAATAGGAGGCCGCTGTGGAACTTCGGCAGCTCACCTACTTCGTCGCGGTGTGCGAGGAGCTCAGCTTCAGCGGCGCCGCGGCGCGCTGCTTCATCTCGCAGTCGGCGATCAGTCACCAGATCTCCCGGCTCGAGCGCGACCTCGGCGTGCAGCTGTTCGAGCGCTCGACCCGCTCGGTCGTCCCGACCGACGCCACCGCACGGCTACTTCCCTTGGCGAAACAAATGCTGAGCCTGGAATCGGCGATCCGCGCCGCCGTGCGCACGGTGGGGCCGCGCATCCGGCTGGCCGCGAACATGTCCTTCGCCACCCGCTCGCTGTCGGCGATCGCGGGGGCGCGCGCCGCGCATTCCGAGGCGGAGATCGAGTTCGTGATCAAACCCTTCCGCCAGCGCATCGCCGCGGTGACAGACGGCGACTGCGATCTGGCGCTGATCCGCGGGCGCGTCGACCAGCCGGGCCTCGTGGTGGAACAACTCTGGGTCGAGGATCTCGTGATCGCCACCTCCGGCGCGCATCCGCTGGCGACGAGGGAAGTGGTGACCCTGACCGATCTGAGTTCGTATCCCCTGCTGTTACCGCCGGAGCAGGAACAGGTTCTATTGCACACGGTGATTCGCAACGCCTTCGCCGAATTACCCATGGGCCCCACCTTCGGGCCGCCCATTCCACCGGACCACACCGCGACGATGGAGTTGATCAACCGGCCCGACGCGTGGACCGTGCTCTACGCCGAGAGCACCACCGAGGGGCTGGTGGTCCTTCGGTTGGCCGAGCACAAGTTACGCATCCCGGTCTCGGCGGTACTGCGCGCCGACGCCAGGCGGTCACCGATCCTGAACACCCTGCTCACGGCGCTGCACCGCTGCTGAGCACGGTCATTGGCCAGCGGGCCGTTCGTCGCTGCGAGGCGTCAGCTGTGGGCAGTCCGCGGCACCGGTCACCGAACTTGCGAAATCGTCCACAGCAACGATCGCTGCCGAGTTGCTCGAGTGGGCATCGTGCTCGACGCCGTCGATCTCAGCGATCACGGAAGCGGAGTGAATCCGATTCCGATCGTGCCCGGTCCTTGCGCTGCGATGTCGTCGAGAATTCCATGGATACCGGTGAACTGGAACGGTGCCCACGGGTTGAGCGGATTGATCGCGGAGGTGATTCCGACCAGACCGCTGCGCGTGGTCACCGGTCCGCCGCTATCGCCCGGAATGATCGCAGCCCATGAACTGATGACGTTGTTCTTGTACTCGACCACCAGACCGCATGTCGTTCCGGACACCTGGCCGTACTTGCACATGATGTCGGACAGCGGAACCGGTTCCGCACCGATCCGGCTGATCACGGTCCCGTTCGGCGTCTTGTTGACCGGATTGATCTTCTTTTCGTCCAGCTTGATGACCGCGTAATCTATGGACGAGTCGGCCGGAAACCGCATCGACGGAAAGCCGGGCCAATTGGTGGCCCACGTGGCGTAGTACCCGATCGGACCCAGTCTGCGGTTCCCCGTGAGGAATACCTCCTGAGTTTTGGTGTTCCGAGTCATCATGTGCCCTGCCGTCAAAGCCACCAGAGTGCCGCATTCGTCATATCCGACAGCCCCTACGGTGCCCCAGCTTCCGCACGGCGGTCCGCCATCGGACATGATCGACGTTCCCGGACCGAAATTCACCCCGGATGGCGCAGGCGTGCCCACATAGGTGAACGGGACGCCGTTACTCTGCCCGCTCGGCGTGGTGACGGTGATGTGCACGACTCCCGTTGCGGCAGGAGAGACAGCCGTGATCCGCGTCGCAGAGTCGATCGTGAACGAGGTCGCCGGAGTGGTTCCGAATCTGACCGCCGTTGCTCCGGTCAGATTCGTCCCGGCCAGGATGAGCGTGGTTCCACCGATGATCGGCCCCGAGCCCGGGCTCGCCGAGATCAGGGTTGGAGCCGTAGACAGGGAACCATCGGTAGTCATATTGCGACCTCCTCGACCCTGACGGAAAGGGTTCCGCTTCGCCAGGGTGGCGAACTCGCTCGGTCCTGGCTCTATTCAGTAATGCCCCTGTACTGGTATGCGGGCAATAGAACTTCCGATCCGTTTTCTTCCGTTTTCAGATAGATCCTTCAAACGGTGCCCACCCCGATGTCGCCGCCATCCGGCAGAGTCGGGTCGCATGCTTGGCGATGCCGGCGAAGCCACGGCCGAGGCGCTCACGTCTCGCCGTCGAGGTAGGCCGAGGAAGGTCGACGGCGCGGGAGCAGTTGTGACCAGAAGTCGTGGCGTATCGCATCCCACAGTCCGGTCAATCCCGGCAGCAGTTCTCGGGCTTGCGCGAGATCGGGGTAAGAACCGGGGCCGTACGAGGCGATCGGAGTCACGTCGGATGTGCCGCGAACGACCATGATCGCGATGCGGTGGCCTTCCAGCCGCCAGATCGCTTGAAAGCCCGCGGCTTCGGTGTGACGGATCTCGCGCATTCCACATCAGTCCCGCTCGCTCCGCACGACGTCGAATAGACACTCTGACGGGTTGCGGGAATCCGCGACGGAGGAGGTGAGCGCGTCCAGCACGTGCAGCAGCGTTTCCAGGTCGGGGCCGGGCGATATGCGCGGTCGATCGACGGGTGGTTCGAACGCCAGGCCACGGGCCGCGGCACGCTCGCGTGGGCTGGAGGCCGGCGGAACGAGCTTGCCGGCCCGCACCAGGCAGCTGAGCGCCGAGGTCTTCCGTGGACAGTTGGCGGCGCGACATCCTCGGTGCTGCTGCATGATCCGATGCGCCTCGGTGATGGTGAGCGGGTGGTCGGGGTGGGTGTGGCCGGGACCGATCGCACCGGGCTGAGCGCGTGCCCACGTCACGGCAGGGCACACCGTCTCGAGGTCGCATGTCTCGCATACTCGGGCGGGCGTGTTGTTCACGGTGGTCAGGTCGTGGACGACGAGGGCATCGGCGTGCACCCCGACCGCGATTGCCAGCGCGTATCCGACCGGATCGACTTCTCTTTCCGGGGGCCGGATGGTGTAGAGATAGCGATAGCCCAATTGCTCGGCGTGGCGACGTATCTCGGTCGCGTGCCGAGGTGCGTGCGGTCCGGACATGTCGGTCCGCACCAGCCCGACAGCGTTCGACTTCCGACTCTTCTGCGAGGCGAGCCGGCCGGTCGTGCCGATCTTCAGGGTGTGCATCATTGCTCCCGGATCATGTTGACAGCGTGCAATTTTGGGAATCGTTTCGACGAGGCACCACCCCTGCGCGGGTTTCCGCCTCGAGCGCCGAAAATCAGCACACCACCGGTAACCAGCTAATACGCTCGAAAACGAGCACCCATTCCTGATCTGCTCAATTGCCCAGGACGGTGCTCGGTTCTCGAGCGGAACGAGATCGATTCCGCCATCCCGCACGACTCACTTCAAGGAGACCTGCGTGACCAGCCCTGATGAAGAAGGCCCCTCGTCGACCCTGCCGCGTCGCCAACTCGGACGCTTCCTGCGCGACCGCCGCGAAGCGGCGGGCTTCACCATCGCCGAGGCCGCAAAACTGGTCGATCTGTCCCGGGCCGTACTCCAGCGTCTGGAGACCGGCCAGATCCAGAAAGTCCGCAAACAGGATGCGCAGGCGCTATGCGAGGTGTACGGCGTTGCTGCCACAGATACCAAAGCGGCGGTCGACCTCGCGGTGCAAGCGAAGACCAAGAGCTGGTATCACGCGTATGGCGGTCTGTACAGCGGCGCTTTCAACATGTACGTGGGGCTGGAAGCAGCCGCACGGCGACTGACCACGTACCACGAGCACGTCCCCGGCTGGTTGCAGACCGCAGACTATGCACGAGCTGTGATCGGTGCATATCCGGAATTCAACAGCGAGGACATCGAGCGGCGGGTGGAGCACCGACTGAGGCGACAGGCCATTGTCACCCGCAAGACCAAGCCGATCACTTTGGAAGTGCTGCTGCACGAATCGGCCCTCCACCGCATGATCGGCGGACCGAAGGTCATGTCGGCCCAACACCGGCACATGGCCGAAATCTCGAAGCTGCCCAATGTCACGCTGCGGATACACCTATTCAGCGCCGGGCTGGCCTGGGGGATGCCGCACGGCATGTTCATCATCATGGAGTTCGACTCGAACGCCAAAGGCGTGCCGGTCGAACCGCCGATCGTTTACTTGGAGGGGGGACCGGCGCAGGATGTATATCTGGAAAAAGCCGGGGAGATTCGGCTCTATAGTGAGCTCGCCTCGGCCATCCGGGACACGTGCCTGGGTGAAGTGGAATCGCGAGACCTGCTGCGGCGGGTGGCAAGGAGTTACGAGCGGTGAACGGTGACCTATCCGAGGCGAAGTGGTTCAAGAGCAGCCGCAGCGCCAGCGGTTCGCAGTGCGTCGAAGTGGCATGGCTGGGCGGCGGCATGATCGGCGTCCGCGACAGCAAAGACCCGACCGGCCCAGCGTTGGCGTTCGCACCAGGCGAGTGGGACGCCTTCACCACAAGCGTGCAGGACGGAGAATTCATTCACCCCGCCTGACCGCAACTCGCACACCTGGCCGATTCGACCGGCCCCGCCTCCCATCACACGGCCGCGAGCGGGGCCGCTCCACATGCAGCCATCGAACTCGTTAGAGCGCAACACCTCTGCCGCGCGGCGGCCCGGCTGCTCTGCACACGAGAACGGCCCCGGCTTGTCACCGGGGCCGTCCGAGTGATCCTCGAGGAGCAGGTCAGAGGCGCAGTTCCGTCGCCGCCAGCGCCGTTCCCTCGATGCGCGCCCGCACCTTCGCGAACGCCGTCTCCCGCGAGGTGGAGGTGTCATCGGCGAACGGCGCGAAACCGCAGTCGTCGCAGGTGCCCAGCCGCTCGACGGGAAGGTAGCGGGCGGCGAGCAGCACGCGATCGCGCACCTGTTGGGGGGTCTCCACCACCGGATCGATCGGGTCGGTGACGCCGATGAACACCCGTGCCTCGGCGGGCAGGTGCTCGGCGACCACGGCCAGCACCTTCTCCGGGTCCGGCTCACTGGCGAACTGCAAGTAGAACGCGCCCACTCGCAGTTGCAGCAGCTTCGGCAGCAATTCGACGTAGTCGACGTCCAAGCTGTGCGTGGAGTCCTGGTCACCGCCAGGGCAAGTGTGCACACCGATCCTGGACCGCTCCTCCTCCGAGAACCGGTCCAGCACCGAGTTGTTCAGCGCGATGAACTGGTCGAGCACGCCGCCGCTGGGATCCAGCTTCAGCGAGAGCCGTCCTTCGGTGAAGTCGAGCTGCACCAGGTGCGCACCCGCGTCGAGGCAGCCGCGGATATCGGCCTCGGCCGCGTCCGCGAGGTCGGCGAGGAACTGCTCGCGCGGATAGCCGTCGATACCGTCGGCCGGATACAACAGGCTCAGCGCCGAGGGCGCGATGACGGCCTGCTTCACCGGAACGGTGGCGCGCTGCTGCGCGGCGCGCAGATAGTCCGCCGCGTGCGCGGCGTAGCGGAACGGTCCGGCGGTCAGCCGGGGCAGCTGTCTGTGATGCCCGTCGGCGAACGGGATGACTGCCCCGTCCGGGGCCAGATTGTCCAACCCGGCGATCGGATAGGTGGCGAAACTCGGCTTGGACTGCTCACCGTCGCTGACGACGGGAGAGCCGAGTTCCTCCAGCTTGCGGATGGTCTCGGCCACCGCGCGCTGCTGGAGTTCGGCGAGCGCGGCGGCGTCGCCGGAATTATCGGCCATGGCGGCCAGTAGGTCGTGAGGACGGGGGATGCTACCGATCGGTTCCGTGGGGATGCTCACCGCGCGAGTGTACGTCCGCACGCCGCGATTTCGACGCGAAATGGATTGCGGCGGAATTTCACTCGCACCGGTCACGAGTTCCGTCCGACTCGCCTCGAGAATTGTCACCAGCATCGCGGCGATATTTTCCGAACCACCACAATCACGCAGCCGACGGGATGCCCAGGAATGCGAGCGGCCCCGGAGGCGAGTCCGGGGCCGTTCGACGACGTGCCGCGGATCAGCTGCGCCTTGACCGCTTCGGTCAGCTGCGGCGCGATGTTCGATCGATCAGCACCTGGCGGAGTACTTCACACCCCGACGTCAGTGTTCGCGGTGTAGATAACTCGTGTCCACGCTGATCGTCCCGGTCAAGCGCCAAGCACCGCGTTCGAAAATCAGATCGCCGGACACCCCAATCGGCTGCTTGCCCTGGTGGGCTCGGATAGCCCACTGGTAGTCCTCGCCGACGAGCGGTACGTGCACTTTGCGCAGACGTCCGTCCACATGTGTCGACAGCACGATGCTCGTGGCTTCTTGATCCTCGTCATCGAGGTCATCCCGGTTCAGGGTGCGCACCATACCGATCAAGGTCAGATGACGCGGCGGCTCCTCACGCCGAACCAATCGCTCTCGGACACGTGGCAATCCCGCCATCGTGTTGCGGTCGATCACAATCCGTGAGGTCTCGACTTCGGGTGGCCGACAACGGGTCTCCCTATGCCGGTCGAGTCGCACGAAGAACAAGTCAGCCCGAGCAGCCGCTATTTGTTCGACCAGTTGCGCCGGGTCCCAGTCATAGATAGTGGCGAGAGCTTGAAGTGTGTCCCGAAAACGCCGGGAGAAGTCAACGTAGTCGGTCGCCAAGGGCAACATGATCCGGCCCAGAAAGCCGTGCTCACCCGGAAGCCGCCAAATCTCCCTGACGTCTTGCTCGCGAACCTCGAGCTGCCAGTCATGGGTAGCGAGGTACTGGGACACAGCTGGGGGTGATAGCACGGACGCGACCTCCCGGAGGCTGTCGAGCGGAGCACTGTTCACCACTGACCTCCTTCGCCGATCGACTGCATGATTCCCCGCAGCCCGCCCACATCGAATAGATTACTTCTGGGTAGGTGGACCGTCTTGCTTGCTTTATCGTCCTCGATCTCACCGAGGTTCGCCGCATGTTCCCAATACATGCAGCTCGAAGTTCTGAGCCCGTCTTCGGAAAGGTCGAGCGGTTCGTCCGGGTCATCCGGTATGAGCAACACTGCATTTCGATTTCAGGGCAGTAGTATCTCGCATAGCTCGCGGAAGCTACGATCGTGATGTCGACCCCGTCGTAGTCCGTCTCGTGACTTTTGATCGAACAGCCCGCAGCGGCGGCGACCATGCGCACGAATGCAATACTGAACTGTTCCTGCCGCGCGGCGATCGGCAGACCGCCGTCCACGCTGGTCGCTAACTGAACACTACCGCTGTCCACGACGTCGCTCATCGCCCCCCTTGCCCCCATCCTGCAGCACAGCAACGCCCGCCAACTGTAGCTCAAAACCGTTGCCGGAGCTCATGTTCGGATGAGAACACGAAAAGTGGCCCCGACCATTCGGTCGGGGCCACTTTCGATCGCTCCGAGCGTGTCAGCCCTTGTGCGACTTGACCGCTTCGGTCAGTTGCGGGGCGACGTTGAACAGGTCGCCCACGATGCCGTAGTCGGCGATCTCGAAGATCGGCGCCTCTTCGTCCTTGTTGACCGCGACGATGGTCTTCGAGGTCTGCATGCCCGCGCGGTGCTGGATCGCGCCGGAGATACCGAGGGCGATGTACAGCTGCGGCGAGACCGTCTTACCGGTCTGGCCGACCTGGAACTGGCCCGGATAGTAGCCCGAGTCGACGGCGGCACGCGAAGCGCCGACCGCCGCGCCGAGCGAGTCGGCCAGCGCCTCGACGACCGAGAAGTTGTCGGCGGAGCCGACGCCGCGGCCACCGGAGACCACGATGCCGGCCTCGGTGAGTTCCGGACGGTCACCGGCCACGACCGGCTCCCGCGAGGTCACCTTGACCACGCCGTCTTCCTGCGCGGGCACCTCGACGGTCACCTTCTCGCCCGCGCCGGCCTGAGCCGAAGCCTCGACGGCGCCCGGGCGGACCGAGATCACCGGAACATCGCCGGCGACTTTGGCGTCGACGGTGAACGCGCCACCGAAGATGGAGTGCACCGCGGTGCCGTCGGACTTCACGTCGATGACGTCGACCAGCAGGCCGGAGCCGATGCGGGCGGCCAGGCGACCCGACACCTCCTTGCCTTCGGCGCTGGCGGCGACGATCACGGCGGCGGGCGAGACCGACTCGGTCAGCGCGGCCAGCACGTCGACCTTCGGGGTCACCAGGTAGTTCTCCACATCGTCGGACTCGGCGATGTAGATCTTCTCGGCACCCGCGGCGGCCAGCGCGTCGGCCAGCTTCTCGCCGGTGCCCGCGGTGCCGAGCACGACGGCGGCGGGCTCGCCGAGAGCGCGAGCCGCGGTGAGCAGTTCGGTGCTGACCTTCTTGATCGCACCCTCGGCGTGCTCGACGAGCACGAGTACTTCAGCCATTTGTTCTCTCCTAGGAAGTCTGCGAGCGCTACCGAGATCAGATGATCTTCTGGCCGATCAGGTACTGGGCGATCTTGCTGCCGCCGTCGCCCTCGTCCGCGATCTTCTCGCCCGCGGTGCGCGGAGGCTTCGGCGTGGCCGCGGTGACGGTGGAGCCCGCGTTCGCGACGCCCACGGTCGACGGGTCGACGCCCAGGTCGGCCAGCGTGAAGGTCTGCACTTCCTTCTTCTTCGCGGCCATGATGCCCTTGAAGGACGGGAAGCGCGGCTCGTTGATCTTCTCGGTGACGCTGACGATGGCCGGCAGAGTCGCCTCCAGCTTGAACACGCCGTCGTCGGTTTCGCGCTCGCCCGTGACCTTGTCACCGTCGACGGTCAGCTTGCGCAGGTGCGTCAGCTGGGGCAGGCCGAGGTATTCGGCGATGATCGCGGGCACGGCGCCCGCACGACCGTCGGTGGCCTCGTTGCCCGCGATGACCAGCTCGACACCCTCGACCTGACCGAGCGCGCTCGCCAGCACCCACGCCGTCTGCACGGCGTCGGAGCCGTGGATGGCCGGGTCGTTGATGTGGATGGCCTTGTCGGCGCCCATGGACAGCGCCTTGCGGATGGCCTCGGTGGCGCGGTCCGGCCCGGCGGCCAGCACGGTGACCTCACCGCCCTGGGCTTCCTTGATCAGCAGCGCCTCTTCGACGGCACGCTCGTTGATCTCGTCGAGGACGGCGTCGGCGGCCTCGCGATCGAGCGTGTAGTCACCATCGGTGAGCTTGCGCTCCGACCAAGTGTCGGGAACCTGCTTGATGAGTACGACGATGTTCGGCATCGGTCTTCGTCGACCTCCTGTTCTGGTTACACGTAAGTGGTGGTCGCACGAGCTGCGCCGTACGCCCGGGTGGGTGGCTCAGGCCGTGACATTACCTTACGTTAAGTTACCCGTGGGTAACTTAGTGGCTTCTCTCTCACAAGTGGGTACCACGCGTTACAGTGCGCCGGTGCGGCGACCCCATGTCCGGCCTGCCGAAGGCGCACTTCCGGGCCGACCGGGTGGGGTGTTTCCCGCGGATGCGGTGCCAGTAACGTCGGAGTGATGAGCGAGGCTGTGATCCCTGCCGCAGTGGGCGACCCGTCCGGCATCACCGTGGACCCCGAGGCGACTGTCGGCGCCGTCGAACCACTGCCGCTGACCGGCGAGCGCACCGTTCCCGGCATCGCCGAGGAGAACTACTGGTTCCGCAGGCACGAGATCGCCTATGCCCGCCTGCTCGACCGATGCGCCGGAAAGACAGTGCTGGAGGCGGGTTCCGGTGAGGGCTACGGCGCGGACATGATCGCGGGCGTGGCCACCAAGGTGATCGGCGTGGACTACGACACCGGCGCTGTCGAGCACGTGCGCGCGCGCTACCCCCGCGTCGAGATGATCCAGGGCAACCTCGCCGAGCTGCCGCTGGAGGACGCCTCGGTCGACGTCGTGGTGAACTTCCAGGTCATCGAGCACCTCTGGGACCAGTCCCAGTTCCTGCGCGAGTGCCTGCGCGTGCTGCGCCCCGGCGGAGAGCTGTTGATCAGCACGCCCAACCGGATCACCTTCTCCCCCGGTCGCGACACTCCGCTCAACCCGTTCCACACCAGGGAACTGAACGCGGCCGAGCTGACCGAGTTGCTGGTCGACGCCGGTTTCGAGGTCACGCAGATGATCGGCGTGCATCACGGCCCCGGCCTGAAAGCGTTGGACGCCAAGCACGGCGGCTCGTTCATCGACGCGCAGATCGAACGGGCGCTGGCGGGCGAACCCTGGCCCGCGGAGCTGACCGCGGACGTCGCGAGCGTCACGGTGGACGATTTCGCGCTGGTCGCCGGCGACATCGACGCCAGTCTGGATCTGGTCGCCATCGCGGTGAAGCCTTGACCGATCGCAGTACCGTGCCCGGCGGGCGCGCCGCAAGCCCGGTGCCGGGCCAGTTCACCATGGTCCTGCACTCCCACCTGCCCTGGCTGGCCCATCACGGCCGCTGGCCGGTCGGCGAGGAATGGCTCTACCAGTCCTGGGCCGCGTCCTACCTGCCCGTCGTCGAGGTGTTGCGAACCCTTGCGGCCGAAGGGCGTTCGCATCTGCTCAGCCTCGGCATCACGCCGGTGCTCGCGGCCCAGCTGGACGACCCGCACTGCCTGGCGGGGATGCATCACTGGCTGGGCAACTGGCAGCTGCGCGCCGACGAAGCCGCCATGGCGGGCAATGTCGCGCTGGGCAGGCACGAGCACCGCTTGGCCGCCGCCGCCCTGGCCGAGTTCGAGCAGCACTGGCGGCACGGCGCGGCGCCGGTCTGGCGGGCACTCATCGATGCGGAGACCATCGAACTGCTCGGCGGCCCGCTGGCCCACCCGTTCCAGCCACTGCTGGATGCGCGACTGCGCCAGTTCCAGCTCACCGAGGGCCTCGCCGACGCACGGCACCGCTGGGGGCACACGCCGACGGGCATCTGGGCGCCGGAATGCGGATACACGCCCGGCATGGAGGCCGGATACGCCGCCGCCGGTGTGACGCATTTCATGGTCGACGGCCCCGCGCTGCGCGGCGACACGACGCTCGGGCGCCCGGTGCGGGATTCCGATGTGGTCGCGTTCGGACGCGATCTGCAGGTGAGTTACCGGGTCTGGTCGCCGAAATCCGGCTATCCGGGCAACGGCGCCTACCGTGACTTTCATCACTACGACCATGCGACAGGTCTCAAACCCGCGCGCGTCACCGGCAAGACCGTGGCAGGCCCGGACAAGGCTCCCTACGACCCGGAACTGGCCGCCGCGGCCGTCACCCGGGACGTGGACGACTTCGTGCGCACCGTGCGCGAGCGATTGATCTCCGAGTCCGAACGGATCGGACGGCCCGCCCTGGTCGTCGCGGCGTTCGACACCGAACTGTTCGGCCACTGGTGGCACGAGGGGCCGCAGTGGCTGGCGCAGGTGCTGCGCGCGCTGCCGGAAGCGGGCGTCACGGTGGGCACCCTCGCCGACGCGCGAACACGCGGCTACCTGGGCGAACCGGTGCCGCTGGCGGACTCGTCCTGGGGTTCGGGCAAGGACTGGCGGGTGTGGGCGGGCGAGCAGGTACGCGATCTGGTGGAGCTCAACGACGACATCGTGCGGCTGACCCTGGACACCGTCGACAAGATGCGCGCCGCGCAGGGCGGCACACCCGGGCTGCGCGATCAGGTCGCCGATCAGCTGCTGCGCGAGGCGGTCCTCACCGTCTCCAGCGACTGGGCCTTCATGGTCAGCAAGGACTCCGCGGCGGGTTACGCACGCGACCGCGCGCACCGCCATGCCCACGCGGTCCGGGAAATCGCCACCGCCGTCGGGGCGGGCCAACTCGCGAAAGCACGGCAGTTGGCGGCAGGATGGGGGGCAGCTGACGGACTCTTCCCCGGCGTGGACGCGCGACGACTCACCTCCGCGGGGTCCGTACCCAGCGCCACCGGGGCAGTATCCGCCGCCGTGCCAGGACCGGGCTCCGCCACCGCGGACCACGGGCCGGTTCCGGCGGACCCGGGCTCGGCCGCAGAAGGACTTGCATGAAGATTTTGATGGTGTCGTGGGAGTACCCGCCGGTCGTGGTGGGCGGGCTCGGCAGGCACGTGCATCACCTCGCCGTCGAGCTGGCCGCGGCCGGTCACGAGGTGGTCGTCCTGTCCCGGCGCCCCTCCGGCACCGACGCCGCGACTCATCCCACGCACTCCTACATCGCCGACGGCGTGCTGGTGGTGGCGGTCGCGGAGGATCCGCCGGTCTTCGACTTCGGCGAGGACATGCTCGCCTGGACGCTGGCCATGGGGCACGCGATGGTGCGCGCTGGCGTCGCGCTCGGCAAGCCGGGCATCGGCGACGGCTGGACGCCCGACGTGGTGCACGCGCACGATTGGCTGGTCGCCCACCCCGGCATCGCCCTGGCCGAGTACTACGACGTGCCGCTGGTGTCGACCATCCACGCCACCGAGGCCGGGCGGCACAGCGGCTGGGTCGCGGGCAAGGTCAACAAGCAGGTGCACTCGGTGGAATGGTGGCTCGCCAACGAGTCCGACGCGCTGATCACCTGTTCGTCGTCGATGCAGGACGAAGTCGAGCGGCTCTACGGTCCGGAGCGGATCCCGATGACGGTGATCCGCAACGGAATCGACGTGGGCGCGTGGACTTTCCGCCCGCGCTCGCCGCGCAGCGGTCCGCCCCGGCTGCTGTACGTGGGCAGGCTCGAGTACGAGAAGGGCGTCCAAGACGCGATCGCCGCGCTGCCGCGCATCCGTCGCGCCCATCCCGGCACCACCCTGACCGTCGCGGGCGTCGGCACCCAGTTCGAGTGGCTGCGCGAGCGCGCCCGCGTGCACCGTGTGGCCCGCGCGGTGACCTTCGCCGGTCAGCTCGACCACGCCGAACTGCTCGGCTGGCTGCACGGCGCCGACGCGATCGTGCTGCCCAGCCGGTACGAACCGTTCGGCATCGTCGCGCTCGAAGCGGCCGCGGCGGGCACCCCGCTGATCACCTCGACGGCGGGCGGCCTGGGTGAGGCGGTGATCGACGGTGTCACCGGCGCGTCGTTCGCGCCCGCGGACGTCGACGGCTTGGTCGAGGCGGCCCGCGCCACCCTGGACGACCCCGCCGCCGCGCAGCAGCGGGCCTACGCCGCCAGGGAACGGCTCACCGCCGATTTCGCGTGGGACGTGGTCGCCGCGGAGACCGCCCAGGTGTACCACTCGGCGAAGCGGCGGGTACGCAACCCGCTGGGCCGCCCGTCGATCGTGGAACGTCCACTGCCGGAACGCGATCCGAAGTAGCCCGCTCCGGCTACGCCGCGAGCTTCTTGACGATGCGCTCGACGGTGAGCCAGGTGCGGGTGGTGATGTCCTTGCCGTACGTCTTCTCCAGCCAGGCCATGAAGTCCGGCGTCTTGCCCGGCTCGCTGTTGTCGATGATGGCGAGGAAGGCGCGCGCGGCCTCGTCGTAGCCGACGATCCGGGTGAGCGGGTCGGGTTGCTCGGGCAGAGCTGCCGGGGCCTGGGCCGTGTCCTTGAGGAATGTCGCGATCAGATAGGTTCCGCGCCCATGGGTCAGGCCGGGAAACGGGTCGGTGTCCAGCAGCGCGCGCAGTTCGTCGTGGCTGCGGATGATCGTGCCACCACCGATCCCCAGTTGCCGGATCAGCGCCTGCTGGATGCGGTCCTCCAGCGCGGGAACGTCGGTCTCCGCGCTGCGGAACACGATGTTGCCGCTGGCCAGCACCGAACCGACGCCCTCGAACCCGAGCGATTCGAACACCGCGCGCAACTTGGCGTTGCTCATGTTCGGATTGCTCGGCGCGATCCCGCGCAACAGGGCGGCGTAGGCAGTCATAGCGCCGAACCTACTCGCCCGCACCGACGAATCCAGGGCTGCACCGGCCGGCTACCGGCCTCCGCCGACCTCGGCCGTGAGGACGCGGAACGAACTCCGGCAGGCGGCGTCGGCCACACGACAGCCGCCCCCTCGCGCGAGCCGCATCGCGGTTCCGCGACGAACTCCACTCAGCGGCCGCACCCCGTCAGGCGGTCTGCGTGGCCCCGTTCTTCTTGCGCGCGATGTCCTCCAGCGCGGCGAGGTATTCGGCACGCTGTTCGGCACCCGCCTCCCAGGCCGCCTTGCGGTTCTTGACCACCTTGGCCGGTGCGCCGACGGCGATGCTGTAGTCCGGGATCTCACCCTTGACCACGGCGTGCGCGCCGAGCACGCAGCCGCGGCCGACGGTCGTCTCACGCAGCACGGTCACCTTGGCGGCGATCCAGGTGTCGGGGCCGATGCGCACCGGGCTCTTCACGATGCCCTGGTCCTTGATCGGAACGTTGATGTCGTCCATCTTGTGGTCGAAGTCGCAGATGTAGCACCAGTCGGCGACCAGGGTCGATTCCCCGATCTCGATGTCCAGGTAAGTGTTCACGACGTTGTCCTTGCCGAACACCACTTTGTCACCGATGCGCAGCGAACCCTCGTGGCAGCGGATCGCGTTGCCGTCGCCGATGTGCACCCAGCGGCCGATCTCCATGCGGCTCAGTTCCGGAGTGGCGTGGATCTCCACGCGGCGGCCGAGAAAGACCATCCCGCGCAGCACGATATGCGGGTTGGCCAAGCGGAACTTCAACAGCCGGTAGTAGCGGACCAGGTACCAGGGCGTGTACGCCCGGTTCGCGAGCACCCAGCGCAGCGACGCCCGCGTCAGAAAACGCGCCTGCTGCGGATCCCGGCGGCGCGATCCCCGCCAGCGCGAGCGCAACGGTGCGCCCCACATGCTCGTCACGAACGGTTCTCCTGTCGTGTTCCTACCGGCCGTCGCCCGCCTCGGCGGCGACGGATAGAGCCTATCGCCCGCGGCGAGCGCCACGACGAGCACCCGCGACGACAACGCCGGGACGCGTTCACCCACGCGCGGTCCTCCCGTACAGTGACTCGTGCGCCGGAGACGGCGACGGCGAACGCCAACGACGACAGGAGTGCGGCAGGTGCGAAGCGGCGGCGTACTGGCTACTTCCATGTGGCGACCGTCCCGGAAACGTGCCGCGGCCGTGCCGGCCGTGCTGGCCGCGGTCGGCGCGCTGGCGTTGACCGGTTGCGGCACCGATTACGACGACATCACCGTCGGTACCGGCAAGGGCTGGACCGCCGCATACCACGACGGCCGCAACAGCGGCACCGGTCCGGTCACCGGATCGCAGAAGGTCGAGCTGAGCTGGCAGCGGCCGGTCGGCGGGCCGATCGCCCAGCCGATCACACTGGGGCCCGACAGCCAGCTGTTCGTCACCACGCGCCTGCAGAACTGCGCGATCTTCTCCTTCCAGATGACCACCGGCCGCAAGCGGTTCTGCAACGCCTTGGGCCCGAGCGCGATCTCCGCGCCCTCGTCGGTCGACGGGATGACCAACGTCTACGTCGGTGATGACAGCAGGGTGATCTCGTTCAACTATCTGGGGCAACCGCGGTGGGCCACGCCCGTCGCCGGAACGCCGGCCTCGGTGCAGTTCACCGGTGACGGAAAACTGCTGACCATCACGCGATCCGGCCAGGTCGACGTGCTGTCGCGGCAGACCGGCGACCGGACCGTCCCGACCGTGCAGTTGCTCGGCGAGCCGAACTTCCTCGTGCACGCCGGCCTCGGCTGGCCCGACGCGAGCCAGGGCCTGGACGACTGCGCCACCGGAGGGCCGCAGTGCCCCGTCGCGACCATCTCCGCCATCGACGCCGACAGTGGCCGCTTCTATGTCACGCTCTGGCAGCCCGGGCGGCCCGCGGCAGCCGTGGTCGCGTTGCGTTACACCGGCGAGAAGGTCGTGCGGGAGTGGAGCGCCGAACTGCTGCTCGGCGGCAGCGCGACCAGCCCGGCCCTGTCCGCCGACGGTGCCACCCTCTACGTGGGCGACAACAACAACCGCCTGATCGCCTTGGACACCGCCGACGGACGAACCAAGTGGGTCCACCGACTGGATTGGACGCCACGCGGGGGCATCTCGGTGTCGGACGACGGCCTGATCATCCCGTCCGGCGACGACGGCTACCTGCTCGCGCTGCGGGACAACGGCGACGCGGTGGAAACCGTCTGGGAGCGTAAGGATCTGGTGCTGCGCGGCTCCGCGGCGCAGACCGCGGGCGACACCGGCTACGCCGTCGCGGCGATCGGCGACGGCCTGAACCTGGTCACCTTCGACACGCAGACCGGAACCACCCTCGATTCCGATGTCCTGCCGGGCGCGAAGGGCACCACCACCGGCACGTCGGTCGGCGCGAAGGGCGAGATCGTGGTCGCCACCCGCATCGGCGAAGTCTTCGCGTTCCGACCGGAGAAGTAGCGCCGACTCGCGCACCGTGCCCAGTCCTCGGTCGAGGCTGAGCAGCGGATGGTCACGGGGTGGAACACACGAAGACCGTCGCGGTGCGGCCGATGCGTGTGATCACCAGCGTGTGCGGCTGGGCGCCGCGGAGTTTGAGGCGCGAACGGAGAGCGTCGGGGTCGATGTCGACGCCTCGGGTGAGGATTTCGAGGGGCCCGCAGTCGCGGCGATGAAGTTCGGCGCGGAGGGTCTTCTCCCGGAAGTCCATGCGGTCGAGCACACGGAAGCCGCGCACCCCTTCGGGGACGGTGTCGCCGGTGAGATAGGCGATGCGCGGATCCAACTGCCACAGGCCGTGTTTCGCGGCGTAATGACGGACGAGACCGGCGCGCACGACAGCGCCGTCCGGGTCTATGATCCACTGCCCCGGCGGGCGCTCCTCGATGCCGTCGGGCTCGGCATCGGTGATGGTCCGAGCAGCGCCGTTGGACAGAAGCACCGTCGCGCGACGGGTGACTCCGGCCTCGGCGAGTCCGGGAGACCACAGGCATGCCTCACGTACCGAGCCGTCGAGCGAGACCACCTCCACCTCACCCGGCCAGCCGAGCCGGTCGAAATCCAAACCGGGAGCGCACTTCACGGCGAGATCGCGGCCCGCGTAGGCCGCGAGCAGATCCGGCAGCGGCGGTTGCAGTTTGGCCGGGTCGTGCGTGCGGCGGCCGTCGGCGCGCCGGGCCGGGTCGGCGATGATCACGGTGTCGCGACTGCTCGGGCGCAGCGCATCCGCTTTGGCCAACAGCACGTTCCGGGTTCGCTCGGGAGGGCCGGGGATGTGCGCGGGCGCGCCCTGCTCCCCCGCCCCGAGCCGGTGCGGCCCCAGGTTGTGCCCGGCGATCGCCAGGCGCACCTCGTCCAGATCGCTGCCGAGCACCGCCGGGCACACCCGGGCCAACTCGACGAGTTCGGCGCCGATCGAGCAGGTGACGTCGTGCACCGTCCGCCCGGCCAGCCGTGCGGCGCGCTGCCGTGCCACCAGCGTCGGGGTGGCCTGCTGCAGTGCGTCGTCGGTGAAGAGCCATTGCCCGGCGTCGAGGAGTTTGGCGGCTGCTCTGCGCCGCAATCGCACGGTCTCGATCAGGGCCGCCGCCCGGTCACCGTGCGCGCGACGGACCCGCTCCAGATCGCGCAGGTGCGTCGCCGGGGTCAACTCCAGCCGATCCGCCTCGGACAGCGCGTCCCGGCCGATCGCGCTACCGAGGTACCCGATATCGGCTCGGGTGAAGCGGTAGCCCACTACCGAACTCTCATCCTTCTGTGCACCGTGCCGAGTTCAGTTGTCGGGACCGTCACCCGCACGGTCGCGACGGCCCGGCTCGGATTGCGAATGATCTGAACGGCGGCCTGCCCCCCGACATTGTCGGTGGCGATCCCGCAAGCCTTGATCCGAGCACCGTTTCGCGGGCGCTCCATCTCCGGGTTTCGACGCGGAGACGCGGCCCGGCTCACCTGGGCAGCACAAGAGGCACTGCCCAGGTCGGCGATACGGTCGCTACGGCTGGCGCGGCCCACTACTTTCCGGCGGAGCTCGGCTTCACGCCGGTGATCATGGCGTTGTAGAAGAATTGGCGCGGCACCACGCGGCGCATGACGTTCTCGTCCACCCAGCTCAGCCCGAGCCAAGCGCGGTACATCGCCATCCGGTAGCGCCAGGTGAGCTTCTCGGCGGGCACGGCCGCCTCGAAGGTGCGCACCGGCCAGCCCCACAGCGCGGCCGCGAATTCCTCGGTGTTGGCGGTCACCTCGACGGCGCCCGCCGAGCGGGCCATCGCCTCCAGGGCGCGCGGATCGAAGGTGTGCAGGTCGACGACCGCCTCCAGCGCGGCCGCGCGCGAGGACTCGTCCAGTTCCTCCTGCGGACGCCGCCAGTCGCTGAGTATCGGCAGCTTGGTGACCGTGGTGGTGGCCTTCCAGGTGATCCGGCCCAGCCAGCGCGCGTAGAAGTTGCCGACCGTGGTCGGCTCACCGGCGAACACGAAGCGGCCACCCGGCTTGAGCACGCGCAGGCACTCCTTGAGCGCCAGCTCGACGTCGGGGATGTGATGCAGCACGGCGTGGCCGACCACCAGATCGAAGGTGTCGTCGTCGTAGGGGATGGTCTCCGCGTCGGCGACCCGACCGTCGACGTCCAGACCGAGGTTCTGCGCATTGCGCAGCGCGACCTTCACCATGCCCGGCGACAGGTCGGTGACCGAGCCGGACTTCGCCACGCCCGCCTGCATCAGGTTCAGCAGGAAGAAGCCGGTACCGCAACCCAGTTCCAGCGCCTTGCCGTAGGGCAGCGGCGCGGTTCCGACGGCCAGGTCGAACCGGCCGCGCGCGTACTCGATACAGCGCTCGTCATAGGAGATGGACCATTTGTCGTCGTAGGTCTCGGCCTCCCAGTCGTGGTAGAGAACCTGGGCCAGCTTCGTATCCTTGAGCGCTGCTTCGACCTCTGCCTCGGTGGCGTGCGGGTTCGGCGCGGGGTCGTCGGGACGTACCGTCATGGTCGGCAAGCCTACCCAAATCCGCAGTTCCCGCCTGCTATCGCCCCACGAATTGCGCCGATCCAGGACCGTCGGCCAGATAAGAACCTGTTCCTATCAGGCGATCTTCCGTGGTGAACAGGGCGGACCACTCGCCACGGGCGCGATCGAGGCCGTGCGGACCGGCTTCGAAGACCGCTTTGGCGGCGGCCAGCGCGCGGGCCGGACCGTCGGCGAACCCGCGTGCCCACCGCATCGCGGCGGTGTACACGTCGTCCGGCGCGACGACCTCGTCGACGAGGCCGAGCGCCTGAGCCTCGTCCGGCTCGACGAAACGACCGGTGTAGACGAGGTCTTTGGCCGGGCCCGGCCCGATCAGCAGAGCGAGTCGACGGATACCCGCGAGCGGGATCAACCCCGTCTTGATCTGCGGCAGACCCAGCTTGACGTTGTCGCCGATGACACGGCGGTCCGCGCCCAACGCCAGCTCCAGCCCGCCGCCGAGGCAGTAACCGCTGATCGCCGCGACGGTGGGCTGCGGGATCCGGGCCAGGCAACCCAGGTCGTGCTGCAGGTCGGCCGCCGTGGCGGCGGCCTGATCACTTCCGAGACCGAACAGTTCGGCCACGTCGTCACCCGCCGAGAACACGCGTTCGTCGCCGTATACGACCACCGCGGCAATACCCGGGTCGGCGGCGACGGCGTCGGCCGCCTCGGCCAGTTCCCGCACCAGCTGCACGTTCAGCAGATTCATCGGCGGGCGGGCGAACCGCAGGACGGCCACGCCACGCGCGGCATCACCCTCGGGCAACTCCAGGGTCACGAATTCGGCCATGAGAGGCCACGCTACCGCGTGCGCACCGGCGCCAGCGGTGAGGCCCGAGGACGGCGACGCGGCGGCAAGCGGCATTCACCGGCGGCACACCTCCCCCGCCCTGCGCGCAGCATGACCCCATGGTGCGATCACTACACGAGCCGGGAACGAGCTATGCACCGTCGTTGCCATCGCGCAGGGACCGGATCATTCTCCGCAGGATCCGGAACGCGTCCGACTGCTCGGTCTCGGTCATGCCGGCCAGCATTCTGACCTCGACGGACCGGACCGCTACGGTCGCCTTCTCGAGGCTCCGTCGGCCGCGAGGCGTAAGCCGCGTGGGAAGAACTTTCCCGACGGGTGCCTCGGCGGGCCTGGTCACATAGCCGTCTCGTTCCAGGGCTTGGAGCAGCACGTTCATCGTCTGCCGGGTCACGAACGCGCCCCGCGCGAGCTCGGAGTTCGACAGGCCCGGTCGTTGCGCCAGCAGCTCGAGGCAGGAGTAGTGCGTCACGCTCATCCCGAGCGGCCGTAGCACCTCCTCCATGGCCGCACGGAGGGCGCTCGACGCCTCTTTCAGCAGATAGCCCAGTGACGTCTCCAGGTCGACGCCGACACCGTCTCGACTCATGTCAGTAGTCTGACATAGACTGAGCCGTGTCAGAAGACTGACATAAAGAGAAGGAGCATGATCATGCCCGCCACCGGCCCCGATTTCATCTCGCTCCAAGCGCGCGACCTCGACGCTTCGCAGGCGTTCTACGAGCAGTACCTCGGCCTCGTCCGCACGCGGACCGGACCTCCACACGCCGTGGTCTTCCAGACGAAGCCGATCGCGTTCGCACTCCGCGAGGTCGTGCCCGGCACCGATCTCGCCTCCGTTGCCCAGCCCGGCATCGGTGCCGCGATCTGGCTCCACGCCACAGACGTCCAGGCCATTCACGATGCTCTGGCCGCCGACGGTCACACCATCGTCTCCGCACCGATCGACGGCCCCTTCGGTCGGACATTCACCTTCGCCGACCCCGACGGCTACCAGGTCACTCTCCACGACCGCGCCTGACCGGCCGAACGCCACCGGACGATCACCGGCCCCGCATGTCAGATTTCGAAGTCGCCTTCAGTGCTGCTCGAAGTCATCTTCAGTGGTAGCCCACCGCAGAAGTCTCGTATGAGAGCGGCGACGTGGTGTGGTGTTTCGACCTGCGGTGAGTGCCCTGCGTCGGGGATCACTTCGGTGCGGGCGCCGACGGCGGCGTATCGGGCGATGGCCCTCGCGCAGTCGAACATGCGGTCTCGCTGTCCGTGGATTACCAATGTCGGACGGGCGAGCTCGCGTACTCGGGCATCGAGAGGCCGTAGCACGAGTGCTTTCGGGCGGTCCAGGGCAGCTGCGCGAAACATTCGCGGTGACATGGCTTTGTAATCGGCGTACAGCTGTGCGGGGTTGTCCAAGGTCGTCAGATCGAATCCCTCGGCGAACGCGTGCGCGATGATGCGGCGGAAGACCGGTTCCGGCACAAGCCGGTGCGCTAGAGCGACTATCGGGTCCATGGCTTCGAAGCCCAGCAGGCGTGCGATCGCCGGTATCGGCAAGTCGCTGCAGTCGGGCGCTTGGCCGATGACCACGATCCTGGCAACTCGATCTGAGCGTTCGGCCAAAGACAGGACGTGGTCGGCGCCCCAGGAGTGCCCGACGGCGGTGAGGTCGGAGAGTTCGAGACTGTCCAGAGCCGCTTCCAGGAGCGCGGCTTGGGAGCTCGCGTCGAACCCGGTGCCGGCACGGGTACATCCGTAGCCGGCCAGATCGACCCGGATGACGCGGTAGATGTCGCTCAGCAAGGGCGTGAGCCGATCCCACCAGTGCAGCGATTCCATGAAACCGTGCACGAGCAGCAGAGGTTCAGCGTCCGCAGGCCCGTCTTGCCGGATATGCAGTTCGTGGGATCCGATCGTGAGCAGTTCCCCGATCGCGGTGCGCACCGGCGCGGCGCCACCATGTCCGGCACGTCGCGGCATCGCTGTCATCGCGGTGCGATGACGGCTTGCAGGACCGTGCCGAACAGGTCTGCCGGTACGACGCCGGGTTCGGTGAATTCCTCGATCGACAGGCCGCTGTTGAGCGCCAGCACCAGCACCGCGGTCGTGGCGGGGTCGATCTCGGTTCCCAGGTCCAAGCGCTGGACAGCCTCGGCGACGGCGGCCCGGACGGTTCGGCGGTGTCGCACGAATCTCTCGTGGACTGCCTCGTCTCGGAGAGCGCGCAGCCAGTATTCGGTGAACAGCAGCTGCCAGTCCCGGTTGTCGCGCAGGCCCTGCATCAAGAGTTCGCCGATCGCTGCGAACGTGGGACGTGTGGCAGCGGCGTCGGCCAGCGCGGTGACCGCCTCGATCCGGCGAGCGACCTGCTGGTCGAGCAACGCGAAGAACAAGTCGTCTTTGGAACCGAAATTGGAGTAGACGGCGCCCTTGGTGAAGCCCGCGACCTCGGCGATCGCGTCGATCGTGGTGCCGGCGAATCCTTTGCCGACGAACTCGGACAGAGCCGCTTCCAGGACTCTTTCCCGTACTTCAGCACGTGGGGTGCGGATTCGGGGGTTGACTGTGGTCACCAGCCTGACGATACTCGCCAGTATCCAAATTTCAATACTCGCCAGTATCGAAGGGTCTGATGTCGCACTATTCGCTCGTCATCCGCAGCGGCACCGTGTCGACGGTGCGGTGTCAGTACCCCTTCGACCTGGTGTCGGCGGCCGCGGGGGCAGGATCGCCGCGTTGGACACCAGCGATTCAGGCACCGGCGAGCGCGAGATCGACCCCGCCGGCGAATGGGCGATCCCGGGCATGCTCGACGTAGGCACCCACTACGGCGCAGAGGTCCTGGGCTCGCCGGGTCTGGTGAGAGTGCCTGGCCCGGGATCACCTCGATTGTCCTGGGGCAGTTACTCGCTATCAACTGTCTACGCCGACGCCGGATCACTCATGCCCGGCCTCGATGGGCCCGACCGCATGATCAACCGTAACGACCACGCCGTCGCGGCCACCGTCGTCGCCGGCCACGTGTTCTACGAATACGGTCTCTTCGCCGAAGGGTTCGGCACCACCGTGCACGCCGGACAGTTTCTGCAAGCCCGGTAGTCACCGGCCCGCTCACACGCCTGCCCCGACCGATCGACCCGCACCGAGACCGCGCTGCTCGGCCTGCCGCCACGCATTTGCCCACCACTCCAACGACGGAGCCTCCGATGCCGACCTTCCCGCCCACAGCCCTCGCTTCATCGGCGACAAGCTCACACACCTCCTGGTCCCGGCCTGCCCCACGACGAAAACGAGTCGAACGAACTCGAGCGAGAGCGATGGCGGGATCGGTCGCGGCGATCGCGGCCTTGCTGTGCGGGCTCCAGACACCACCGGCGAACGCCACCCCGGAAGACTTCTACGATGTGCCCGCCGATCTGAGCACCACCGCACCGGGAGATGTGTTACGCACGGAACCACTGCCTTTGGCGCTGTCGATCCCCAGCGCCGACGGGCCGCTTCCCGGCCACGCGACACGGATCCTGTACCGCAGCAACGACACCCACGGCAACCCGATCGCAGTCAGCGGCTTCTACCTCGAGCCCACCGCCGACTGGACCGGGCCCGGCGAGAGGCCGTTGATCACCTTGGCCGTGGGCACCCAGGGCCAAGGCGACGCGTGCGCGCCCTCGAAAACAGCCGGATCGCTGCTGGGCTACACCCCACCGCTCGGGCTTGCCGCCGGCTACGAAGTACCCACGATCGAGCTGCTCGCCGCCGGCGGGTTCGCGGTTGTGGTCACCGACTACCACGGTTTGGGTACCCCCGGGGTGCACGACTGGCTCAACCGCGAAGCTACCGCACACGCGGTTCTCGACGCCGCGCGCGCCGCGAAGAATCTGCCCGCCACCACGATCACCCCCACCGCGCCCATCGGGATCTGGGGATACTCCCAAGGTGGTGGCGCCGCAGCCGCGGCTGCCGAACTACAGCCGCGATACGCCCCCGACCTGGACGTGCGCGGTACCTTCGCCGGCGCGCCGCCCGCAGACCCGCTGCAGCTGCTCAGCGCACTGGACGCGACTATCGACAAGGGATACATCGCCTGGGCACTCAACGGCCTCGCCGCAGACTATCCGCAGGCCGGACCCGAGATTCAGGGCATCCTGAGCCCGGCCGGGCAGACCTGGCTGCAAGAATCAGCGACCCATTGCTACGCCGAGAGCATCGCCCGCTACGGCCTGCTCGACTCGCGCGCCTGGACAAGCACCGGCGAGACGATATCGTCCGCCATCACCGGCAATCCGGTCCTGCGCGAGCTGCTCGCTCAACAAAATATCGGCGCTCTCACCCCGAACGCGCCTGTACTGATGGTGTCCAACACCGCCGACGACATCGTGCCGCACCAGTCGGTCGAGCAGCTTGCTACCGACTGGTGTGCCAAAGGCGTCGCCGTCCACCTCGACAAGGCCGCCGAGGTACCGGCGATCCTGCCCGGAACCAGTACCGTCCACGTACTGGTCTACCCTCTGGCCACCGCCCGCGCCCTCGACTGGATGACCCAACGCCTCGCCGACGCCCCTGCGCCGAGCACCTGCACCCGCTGAGCGAGGCAAACCCGAACCGACTGGACGCGGCATCGCACCGGCCGTTCACAGCAGCCCGACATCCTTCACGGCGACGACCTAGCCACCGTTTTTCCGGGAAGACCTGTCGACGAAACCGGACTGCCGTTACCAGGCGGGACCGGTGTTGCCTCGAAGGTCTTCGCCGCACTCGCGCCGATCACCCCGAGTGTGGTGGGGTGGTCGCCGCGGCGGTGAGCATGTTCTGGTCGTGGTCGCGCAGCAGGCGCATCACAGTGGCCGGTGAGGGGTGGCGGCCCTTCTTCTTGCCGGTGGTGATGACCAGGCGGGACGCGATGTCACGCAGGCTGTGGTTGTTACTGCGCAGGTGCAGCGCCATGGCGAGCATCGTGTCGTCGGCGACGGTCGCCCCGCCGATGGCCTTGCCGCGAGCGCGGGCGGATTCGTGGCCCCGAGCTGATCGGCGGCCCGGTCCGCGGCTTCGACGCTCACCCGGTCCGATTGCGCGAGCGGGCCGATGACCTTCGCACGGGCCACCGCGACCTGCCACCGCGCTTCGTCGGCGGTCAGAACACCACGCTCCGGCAACGCTGAATCGGCCATCCCGCAACCCCAGTGCTGAAGACGAGTACGAGCTAATGGACGGTACTGCCGACGAGTACAGGACACGCCGATGATCGCTAGTCCCGTTCAACCACAACCGAATCCGCAGGTCAGCACTGAACAGGACTCCGACAATCGAAAGGTGTGGCATTATTTCTAGTAACACTAGGTTGTCAAGCGGTGCTATAGTGAGCTGATGGGGATCCAGACTCGACGAGAGCGGGAACGCGCGGAACGTCACCGGCTGATCATCGAGACCGCTCGGGAGTTGGCCGAGTCGCAGGGTTGGGACGCGGTGACTGTGCGCAGGCTGGCGGAACGGATCGAATACAGCCAGCCTGTGCTGTATTCACACTTCGCGGGTAAGGACGAGATCGTCACGGCGGTCGCCGAGGAAGGCATCGCGGAGATGGCCGCGTGGAGCCGCGCGGCATTGGAGTCCGCGGGCGGCGAGCCGCGCGCGGCGTTGGCGGCGGTGGCTCGGTCCTACCTCGACTTCGCGACCGCGCGGCCCGCGCTCTACGACGCGATGTTCCTGATGAAGGTGAACCTCGCGTTCGGCGAGAATGCCTCGCAGTCGCTGCGGGACGCGTTCGCCGTCATGTTCGCCGCCTTCTCGCCGTTCGCGGGCGAGCACGATCCGGAGACCTTTACCGAGGTCGGCTGGAGTGCCCTGCACGGCCTGGCAACCCTGGACCGCGGTGGACGTTTGCGGCCGGCTCAGCGCGACGCCCGCTTGGCGGTGTTGGTCGACCAGTGGACCCGGTGAACCTCTGCCGTGGTGAGCGCGTCGATCCGCGAGTCGTCTTTCGGCCCGGCCCGCGCGTATCCGAGCCGAGTCATGCCCAGGCCGAAGGGGCCGAACATCCCTTATTTCATCCCGTAAATTCCGCACACGGGTAGTGACCCGATTCGCGATTGCGGCGAGCTGCGGTTTCGCAATTCCGGTGCGCCGAATCGAGTGCGGGTCGGAAACGATCATTCTCGACCCCTTCGCATCTCGCGGTGCGCGGGAGATGAGGGCGTTTGTGCGAGTTGCCTCGGTGCTGCCGCCGCCTGAGCAACGGAGGCTCGCGATCGGGTCGGCGGTCGCACCCTGACCGCGCGGGCATCACTGGGCGGCAGTCAGCTCACCGGCGTCGAGGATGGGTTGCCAGGTGCCGTCGATCGCCGACCTCGACGCGGTCGGGCTGCCCGCAACCGGCCGACAGGGCCCAGCCCCTGATGAGCCGCAGCGGATCCAGCAGCCCAAAGATCTGCCGGCGTTGTGGTTGCCGACTTGCCGGTGACAGTGTCTGCTCGGCCGGAATGGGCATGTATGTGCAGCTTGCCGATCCGAGCGCGATCCCAAGAGATGTTCTGAAACCTAGCACGGCTAGACAAGATAGCGGCCAAATGTTACCGTTGCTCCAGTTTCTAACACTGCTAGAAATTCGGGAAGGGAAGCCGAAATGCTCATTGTCACCGGCCAGATCATCGCCACCGCCGCCGTTCTCTCCAATGCCATCGTCTACGGCACCGACGTCTGCGGGGCGGTGATCACTCGGTCCGTGTACCGCAAGCTCGATGACGCGACCGTGACCATGAGCGCGGGGTGGGGTCACTACTACGGCGACAAACGCATGCCGGTGGTCGGTGCGGGCGGTGTGGTCACCGCCGTGCTCACACTGCTGATCGCGCTGTGGGCCGGGCAGCTCGGCGCCGCTGTGGCGGCGGGGATCACGGTGGCGGCGCTGCTGACCTGGCTCGCCTTCTACGTCCGCGTCGCCAAGCCGATCAATTCTCGGCAGACCGCCGCCGCCCAGAGCGGCATCATCCCAGCCGATGCCCGTGCCCTGCAGGACAAGTGGGACAGCATTCTGAAATACCGGGTCACCCTGCAGTTCATCGCCATCGCCGGACTGTGCGCCGCGCTGATCCTGTTCTGATCTCAGGTCACGCGGAAGAGGGAGCCATCCTCCACGATGTCGCGGTCGCACTGAACCACCGACGTAAGACGCGCGGGACGCGGCAGGCAACAGCTTGCGCTTCCCGCACCCGACAACTTCCGGCTGATCGCCGGGGACACACCTGATATCGAAATCATCGAGGAGTAATCGACATGACCTTCACCAGCAATGAACAGCGGTTTCTCGCGGAGGCCGGGATCGGCCGGCTGGCCACGGTGTCGCCCGACGGCGTCGTGCAGAATAACCCGACCAGCTATCGGGTGAACGCCGACGGCACGATCGACATCGGGGGCATGCGGATGCGTGCCAGTCGAAAGTACCGCAATGTCGAGGCGGGCAGCCGGGTGTCGTTCGTCATCGACCAACAGGTTTCATTGGAGCCATACGTGATTCGCGGCATCGAGGTACGCGGCACGGCCGAGGCGCTCGATGACGAGGAGCCACCGTTCCCACCCCAAGAACGCGCGATCATCCGGATTCACCCCGAACGGGTCATCTCCTGGGGCATCGACGGCGAATCCTTCGACTTCACCAGTCGCCGCGCCGAATAGTCAGGCATCGTGGACGACCCACAAGAAAGGCCGTCACCAACCGTCCGGTAGTGAGCGGAATGGACCGCGTCAGCGAATGCGGGCACCACGACATCGGTTGGTTCCCCTTCTGGCGATATCAGGGCGACGAACAACTCATCACACCGGGCATGCCGGCGACATGGGCCATCGGCGAAGGCGGACACGGAAAGTACAGCAAGGCAAGCGAAGTCCGGCCGGCTCAGCCGTAGCCGAGACGGCTCACTACTCGGCCCCGGAATACCGAAGCTGTCCGGCAGTGCGATGTGGCGACGCCACGCTGACGGTGGCCACCGGCAGCGTCCCAGACCCGGTACGGCTGCGGAGCACGACCTGGCAGGGGCGCTTGTGCGCCCACCCGTCCCATCAGGGCCGCACGGATCCCCTGAGTCGCCCGGCGTCGGGGAGATCGGCGAAGTAGCGGTGATTGTCCGGGAAGGACAGCAGCTGTCTGCCGTCCGAATCGGCCAGTACGGGCAGGATCGGATCGATAGCCCGCCGCGCCGCCAGGATGTCGGCGGTGGAACGGAATTCACCGAGCGCGACCAGTTGGCTCCAGGTCGGCGGCAGCAGCACGTCGGCGCCCGAACGCCAGCGCGCCAGCGCCTCGGCGGGCGTGCTCCACCGGACCTCCGCCGCCTCGGACGTGGCGCCGTCGGCGAGCTGCCCATGCGGGAGGATGGCGACGAAGAACCGGGTGTCGTAACGGCGCGGTTCGATGACGGGAGTGATCCAGTTCGCCCACGGTCGCAGCAGATCCGCGCGCAGCACCAGTTTCTCCGCGGCGAGGAACGACGCCAGCGACAGTTCCCTGCGCTCCAACCTGCCGCGCGCGTCCCGGTAACCGGTGGTGTCGGAGACGACGCTGTCGGCGGTCGGGCCTGCCAGCAGCACGCCGCACTCCTCGAACGTCTCCCGGACGGCCGCGCAGACCAGCGCCTTGGCCCTGGCCTCGGTGGTGGCGAACCGCTCGGCCCACCACGCGGGCTCGGGCCCGGACCAGGCGATGTCGGCGGTCCCGTCGGACGGGTCGACGCCACCGCCGGGAAACACGGTCATGCCCGCGGCGAACGCCATGGCGCCGACCCGGCGCTGCAGGAAGATCTCGGGCCCCTCGGCACCGTCGCGCACCAGCATCACCGTCGACGCGTCTTTGATCGGTTGCTGAGAGTCTGCCTGCGCTTCTATCTCACTCACCCTTGCACCCTAACGCGCGCTTGGTGAGCGACCGCACACTGTCCGAGTCAGCGGGTGCGGTGGCGGCCCGCGCGGCGGGCGCGACGCGCGAAGTAGCGGCCGTCGACTCGATCCAGCGCGATCGATTGACGGAACGCGTCGCTGAGGTTCTCGGAGGTGAGCACGTCGGAGAGCAGTCCCTGTGCGACCACTTCGCCCTCGTTGAGCAGCAGGCCGTGGGTGAAGCCGGGGGGAATCTCCTCCACGTGATGGGTGACCAGCACGATCGCGGGGGCGTCCGGGTCGGCGGCGAGATCGCCGAGCCGCTCCACCAATTCCTCGCGACCGCCCAGGTCCAGGCCCGCCGCCGGTTCGTCGAGCAGCAGCAGTTCGGGATCGGTCATCAGCGCGCGGGCGATGAGCACCCGTTTGCGCTCGCCCTCCGACAGCGTGCCGTAAGTGCGGTCCGAGAGATGTTCGGCGCCGAGGGTTTCCAACATGTCGATGGCGCGGTCGGTGTCCACGTCGTCGTAGCGCTCCCGCCAGCGGCCCAGCACCGCGTAGCCCGCCGACACCACCAGATCGCTGACCTTCTCATCGATCGGAATCCGGCTGGCCACCGCGGCCGAGGACAGGCCGATGCGCGGACGCAACTCGGTGATGTCTACCTTCCCGATCCGCTCCCCGAGTAGATGGGCGATGCCCGCGGTGGGGTGCATCTCGGCGGCGGCCATCCGCAGCAACGAGGTCTTGCCCGCGCCGTTGGGGCCGAGGACCACCCAGCGTTCGTCGAGTTCGACCTGCCAGGTGACCGGACCGACAAGGGTATGGCCCGAGCGGCGGACGGTCACGTCGGTGAAATCGATGAGCAGATCGGGATCGGGTTGCGGCACGCGCTCCATCTTGGCCCACTCGAGGGGACACTTGCCAACGCGGGGAGGGGAAAACCGAGCCGGTCGATCGGCTCTATGCCGGAACGCCGCCGTCACGGCAGCATCCGACACGCCCGCGGCGACCACGGCGTCCGTGCGGGGCGTTCACCAAGACGCGGCGGGCACCGCGATCACGGTCATCGAGCCCGGCGCCACTTCGGTGAATCCCGCGTCCCGCACAGCGACCGCACTCCCCTCCCCCACCCGCTCCGCCAGCGATGCCCAGCACTGCGCGTCGGCGTCGCGCACCGCGCAGTGGAAGCCGAGTCCGGCCCAGCGCAGCGCGTCTCCCGCCGGCAGTGCGCCGGCCAGCAGCATGCTCGCATGACCTACCTGCGCGGCCGACTTGCCCAACGTCATCCCGAGCCCGGCGTTCACCCACAGCACCGGCAGGCCGGGATCGGGCGGCCCGGGATCGTCGTGCTCGAGATCGGTGCCGCCGATCTGCAGACGCTTGATCCGCGGATCGACCGCGCCCACCGGTCCAGGGACCAACGCCCGCGCCTGCGCGCCGGCGATCTCGACGGTGACGCCCGGTACCGCGCAGGTCGCTTGCCACTGAGCGCCGCGCGCTCGCCGGGCGACCTTCCGGATGCGCGACCGCTTCCATGCGAGATACCGCTGTTCCCACTCCCCGCCGGGCCCGACCCGCTCGTCCAGGCACAGCGCCACCGCGGCGGCCGCCGCCGCGGCCAGCAGCGCGCTGCGCGGGGGCGGATCGGCCTTGGGCAGGTGCAGGACCATCTGCATCGCTTGCACCATGGCGGGGTCGTCCGGATCGCCCTCGCCGTAGTAGCCGCGCGCCAGCTCCGCATGCCGGGCGCGGAATGCCGCGCCATCCGATGGCGTGGCGGCGATGTCCGGCGTGGCGGCCGTGGAATCCTCGGCGGCGCGCCCGATTTCGGCGCCGCACTCCGGAATACGCGTCATCACTGCACCTCGATCGTCAACGAGAACGTCCGTGCCGGTGCCAAGCCTTGGTCCCACGGACGCGTGTACTCCATCTTCAACGGGGCCACCCCCGCCGCGACGCCCACGAAGTTCCATACGGCGGTGCCACCCGAGCCCGGCGCGACCGGCACGGCCGGATCGGGTTCGTAATCCGCCTCGCCGTCCTGCCGCACCGCGGACGAATCGATCTGCGCGACGCTCCAGGAGTATCCGGTCGACGGGTTGGCAGGCAGGGCGACGACGAGACGCTGTCCGACCAGCAGCCGCCGCTGCTGTCCGTTCTCGGCGTCACCAACCCGCACAACAGGATTCGCGTCCTCGCCGGAATGGGTCTCGCGCGAGTCGTCGCCGCACCCAACCACCGTCGAACAGAGCAGCAGCACCAGCAGGGACTCGCGCACCCGTCCTCCGATCGCCGAATGATCAACTCGCAGCGAGCCTACCGATCGGCAACCCTGCGCAGCGGCCGGCCGCGAGTCGTCCGAGCGCGTGGATCCGGCCCGCTCAGCCCAGGGGAACGCGGCGCAGCAGCCCATCCCTGGCGTCGGCGGCCTCCACCTCGTGCCGGGTGACCCCGAGGATGAACAGGACGGCGTCCAGATAGGGATGCGAGAGCGCGGCGTCGGCGACCTCGCGCAGCGCGGGCTTGGCGTTGAAGGCGACACCGAGCCCGGCGGCGTTGAGCATGTCGATGTCGTTGGCGCCGTCGCCCACGGCGACGGTCTGTTCCATCGGCACTCCGGCCTCGGCTGCGAACTTGCGCAGCGCGATCGCCTTGGCCGCGCGGTCGACGATCTCGCCGACGACGCGGCCGGTCAGCTTGCCGTCCACGACCTCCAGCGTGTTCGCCTGCACGAAGTCCAGCTCCAGTTCGTGTGCCAGCGGCTCGATCACCTGCCGGAAGCCGCCCGACACCACGCCGCAGCGGAAACCGATCCGGCGCAGCGTGCGGATGGTGGTGCGCGCGCCGGGGGTGAGCTCGATCCGGTCGGCCACCTCCTCGATCACCGACTCGTCCAGCCCGGCCAGCGTCGCAACCCGCTGCCGCAGCGATTCGGCGAAGTCGATCTCCCCGCGCATCGCGGCCTCGGTGACCTTGCGGACCTCGTCCTCCACGCCCGCGTGCGCCGCGAGCATCTCGATGACCTCGCCCTGGATCAGCGTCGAGTCGACATCGAACACGATCAGCCGCTTGCCCCGGCGGGCCAGCCCGGCCCGCTCCACGGCGACGTCCACCTGCTCGGCCACCGCCACCTCGGCCAGCGCCGTTCGCAGCCGCGAATCGGTGTCCGGCCCGGAGTCGGTCGCCGTGACCAGCAACTCCATGCCGGTCACCGGGTAGTCGGCGATACCGCGGATGGTGTCGATGTTGGCCCCAAGGGCAGCCAGTTGCCGCGATACCGCGCTGAACGCCCGCGCGGTGACCGGGCTGCCGAGGATGACCACCGCGTGCGTGGACATCGGCTGCCTGCCGATCGCCGCGCCCACCTCCACGTCGACGTGCATGCCGACGGTGTTCATGGCCTCTTCGAGTTCGTCCTGCAACGCCTCGGCGTCGGTCGGGCAGGTGACCAGGACGCCCAGGGTCAGCCTGCCCCGGATCACGACCTGCTCCACATCCAGCAGGCTCACGTGGTGCCGGGACATGGCCGCGAGCAGCACGGACGTCACACCGGGGCGGTCGGGCCCGGTGACGGTGACGAGGACGGTGGTGTCGGCCAACTGATGCGCTCCATGTTCGATGTTCGCCGTCGCTGTGCTGGACGTCGTTGTCGCAACGCACGGTGCGTACTGATCTCCACAAACGAGTGTGCACCCGCTGGTGACCAGCGGGTGCACACTCGTCGCGATGAATCCTACGGCGGGGCCGGACGTCGCCCGTCCGTTGCCCCGGCGCGGGAAGCGCCCTACTTCGCCAGGACGTTCGGCTCGTGCAGATCGGTGGCATGCTTGCCCGCGCCCCAGCCCACGTGAGCCTCGGCGCGCATGCGCTCGACCATGTGCGGGTAGTGCAGCTCGAACGCGGGGCGCTCGGAGCGGATGCGCGGCAGCTCGTAGAAGTTGTGCCGCGGCGGCGGGCAGGTGGTGGCCCACTCCAGCGAGTTGCCGTAGCCCCACGGGTCGTCCACGGTGACCACCTCGCCGTAGCGGTAGCTCTTGAAGACGTTCCACAGGAACGGCAGCATCGATGCGCCGAGCACGAAGGCGCCGATCGTGGAGATCGTGTTCAGCGTGGTGAAGCCGTCACTGGGCAGGTAGTCGGCGTAGCGGCGCGGCATGCCCTCGGCGCCCACCCAGTGCTGGACCAGGAAGGTGGTGTGGAAGCCGATGAAGGTCGTCCAGAAGTGCCACTTCGCCAGGCGCTCGTCCAGCATCCGTCCGGTCATCTTCGGGAACCAGAAGTAGATGCCCGCGTAGGTGGCGAACACGATGGTGCCGAAGAGCACGTAGTGGAAGTGCGCCACGACGAAGTACGAGTCGGTGACGTGGAAGTCCAGCGGCGGGCTGGCCAGGATGACGCCGGACAGACCACCGAAGAGGAAGGTGACGATGAAGCCGATGGAGAACAGCATCGGCGACTCGAAGGTCAGCTGACCGCGCCACATGGTGCCGATCCAGTTGAAGAACTTCACACCGGTCGGGACCGCGATGAGGAAGGTCATGAACGAGAAGTACGGCAGCAGCACCGCGCCGGTGGCGTACATGTGGTGCGCCCACACCGCGATGGACAGCGCGGCGATACCCAGGGTGGCGTAGACCAGCGTGGTGTAACCGAAGATCGGCTTACGCGAGAAGACCGGGAAGATCTCCGACACGATGCCGAAGAACGGCAGCGCGATGATGTACACCTCGGGGTGGCCGAAGAACCAGAACAGGTGCTGGTAGAGCAGGATGCCGCCGGTCGCCGGGTCGTAGATGTGGCCACCCAGGTGGCGGTCGTAGGCCAGGCCGAACAGCGCGGCGGTCAGCAGCGGGAAGGCCAGCAGCACCAGCACGCTGGTGACGGCGATGTTCCAGGTGAAGATCGGCATCCGGAACATGGTCATACCGGGAGCACGCAGGCAGACCACGGTGGTCAGCATGTTCACGCCACCGAGGATGGTGCCCAGACCGGACACCGCCAGGCCCAGGATCCACAGGTCGGTGCCGACGCCGGGCGAGTGCAGGATGTCGGTCAGCGGCACGTACGCCGTCCAGCCGAAGTCCGCCGCGCCGCCCGGGGTGATGAAGCCCGCGGTCGCCATGCTGGCGCCGAACGCGTAGAGCCAGTAGCTGAAGGCGTTCAGGCGCGGGAAGGCGACGTCCGGAGCGCCGATCTGCAGCGGAAGGATGATGTTGGCGAAGCCGAACACGATCGCGGTCGCGTAGAACAGCAGCATGATCGTGCCGTGCATGGTGAACAGCTGGTTGAACTGCTCGGTCGAGAGGAACTGCAGGCCCGGCCGGGCCAGCTCACCGCGCATCAGCAGGGCCATCAGGCCACCGATGAGGAAGAAGCCCATCGACGTGGTCAGGTACATGACACCCAGGACCTTGGGGTCCGTGGTGGTGACCATCTTGTAGATGAACGAGCCCTTCGGCCCGGTCCGAGCCGGATAAGGCCGAGTCGCTTCCAACTGAGGGACTGGCTGGGGCTCTACGGCAGTCACTGATCCTCCTGAAAGGTGCCTTCAATTCGCTCCGCAGGCTCCGCTGATCGCATCCATCCCGATGTCGGGACAGACGACAGTTCGCTTGCGCTCTTCGAATCGTAAACCCGGGCCCCCCGCGCCGACCGAACGGGTCCTACTCTCTGTCGTATTCGTTCGGCCGCGACTACGGCGCGGCCTGTTCGCGGTGCTCTCGTGGCTCGCGTTCGAGCGGCCACGGCTTGCTCCCGCACAGCGTACGCGGCGGCCACTCGGACGCGAGCGGGCCCGCGAACGGCGGATGCTCGGTCTCGCTTCCCTCGGAAGACGTGGCCGGGGTGAGTGGTCACGTAGGCGACAAACGATGAGCTGGATGCTTGCCGATGCCGGGTCTGCGACAGAGACAGCCTCGCGGCCGGTCATGCGGGCCACTTGGATGCGCCGGTGCGGGGCAGCGGGGTGGATCAATAGTTCGGTCGAGAAATTCCTCGCGCTCGACGGGCCGGAACCGATGAGTTCCGTGGGCGACGGCCGTCTGTACCGGTGACACGACTTCCCTCTCAGCCAGGAGACCAGCGATGACGACACCGAATGGCCGCAAGCCCGGCGATCCCTGTTGGGTAGATCTGTACACCTCCGACCTCGATCGCAGTATCGCGTTCTACCGCGACCTGTTCGACTGGACCGCCGAGAGCGCGGGCGAGGAGTTCGGCGGGTACGTCACCTTCCGCAAGGACGGGCGCGCGGTGGCGGGTGCGATGGCCAGGATGCCCGGCGACACCGACAGCCCGGAGCAGTGGACGGCGTATCTGGCCTGTCCGGATGCGCAGGCCACCGCCGACGCGGCGACTGCGGCGGGGGCATCGCTGATCGTGCCGCCGATGGCGGTGGGTGAACTGGGCACGATGGCCGTGCTCGGCGACGTCGGAGGCGCGGGCGTCGGCCTCTGGCAGGCCGGGACGTTCCCCGGCTTCGAGGCCATGGGCCTGGTTTCGGGCGGCCAGTGGCGCGACCACGCCGGGGCGCCGTCCTGGTTCGAACTGCACACCCGCGCCTACGACGCCTCGCTGGCGTTCTACCGGGAAGTCTTCGGCTGGTCGGACGTCTTCACCATCTCCGACGCCCCGGAGTTCCGTTACTCCACCATCCACGCGGAGAGCCCGATGCTGGGCGGGGTCATGGACGCCTCTGCGTTCCTGCCCGACGGCGCTCCCGCGGGCTGGACCGTCTACTTCGGCGCCGACGATGTGGACAAGTCCGTCGAACGCCTCGTCGAACTCGGCGGCTCGGTGCTCTCCCCGCCCGCAGACACCCCCTACGGTCGGATGTCCGCGGTCGCCGACGCCACCGGCGCCCGCTTCAGCATCGGCGGCAATCGAGCCTGAATCCGGACGGGCCGCACGGATCCGGTGTTTACCGGCATATTCCGTGCGGGCCGGTACCGCGCAGTCACACCGGATTCGCGCGCGTGAACTCCGCCATAGCTGATTCGATTCTCGCGACAACCGCCGGATTCGCACCGGCGGATTCTTCGAATATCATGGTCAATTCGTCGCACAACGCGACGAATTGCTCGTCTTCGGGATCGGTGAACAATCTCATCTCCGCGATGTTCCTCGCTCCGAGATACGGGTCCCGATGTCGTCCGGCGACAGCGTATGCCTCGTTCAGGCAGATCAGGAAAACCCCTGCCATCGGACGTCCGGATACTTTTCTCCGCTGGAAGAACCTCATCAACCCGTCGGCTATTCGGTCGGCGATCGCCAAATCGACGGTGTCCGCATCCAGCCCCGTGATTTCCTCGGCCGCACTGTCCAGCGCCTCCAACCGCAGCCGTTCGAATGCGGTAAATGCGTCCGACGATCGGGCGATTCCCTCGGCGTGCCGAGCACGGACAGCATGGACTGCGAGCGCATAGCTGGATGATTCACCGCAATATACCCGGCCGCAGAAACGCACCATCTCGGTCAGGTCGAGCCGCAATCGCACGAGCGGATCCTCGACAGAGTCCTCCCCCTGCCTGGCAGCAGCGACCAACTCGCGTCGTCGTATGCCCATCTCCGCACCCCGTTCGAGTGAATTACATGGTCGCGCAGGCGAACCACTCGTTGTCCCGCGGCTCAGTATAGACAGTCAAGATGTCGTTCCCGCGGTTCGTGTCGTAGGCGAGTTTCGCCCTGCTGCTCGTGCCGCGGTACTGGAGAATGTTCACCTTGTGACCGGGCTTGTTTCCGTCTCGGGGAAATCCGTAACTCACCAGACGGTCCACGCAGTCCAGAAAAGCTTGCGGGTTGAGAAATGGATCATGGCCACCGTCGATCATGTGGCGCAGCGCGTAGCAACGCAGCTGCATCTTGGAGCCGTTCGGATGAACCGCGCCGTAAAGTATGTGATTGTCGCTCATCGTGCTGCCGTCCGCATCGCACGCCGCCATCTCGGCGGTGAACTTCTTGTAATCGAACGACGAACCCGGCGGTGGCGTCGCATGCGCCGCAGCACCGGCGGCGAAAGTCCAGGCAGCGATAAAAAAGACGAGCACGAGCCGACTTAAATGCACTCTCATTGATTCCCCCTCGTTGCGTCGCGTAACTCCCCGTCCGCGACCTCGCTGAAACATTAACACGAGCGGCCTACCTCGGAAAGTACGGCGGAGCAGCCGGACCGGCGAACCCGCTGCCCGGAACCCCGGCACACCGACGCCCACGGCTCGGACCTCACCCAAGGGACGACCGGCGCCGACATGTACCCTCACTCGCATGCCGGTGAGCGACTTTTTGCATGTACGCGGCCGAATTCGCGCGGCCCGGTATCGGAACAGCGCGGGCGGTCACCGGTTTCGGGCGGTCATGGCCGGGTGCGCCGCGCTTCTCGTGGCCGGGTGCGGCGGCACCACCGACGACGCCGCTTCCATCGTGCGCACCACCACCAATATCGCGGGCGCGGGTGTGGTGGGGCTGGAACGCGACACCACCCGGGCATGCGCGCTGCCGAGCGCGCCGGATCCGGCGGATGAGGCCACCCGCAGCGTCACCCATGCGGCGGGCGTCTCCGAGGTGCCGGCCGACCCGCAGCGCATAGTCGTGCTCAGCACCTCCGCGCTCGACGCGGTCTGCGCGCTCGGTCTGTGGGAGCGGGTCGTGGGCACAGTGACCATGGCGGGGCCGAGTCCGCAGCCTGCCTATCTCGGCACCGGCGTGCTGAAGATCCCCGATGTCGGCACCGCCGCGCAGCCCGACCCGGCGCGGATCGCGAATCTGCACCCCGATCTGATCCTCGGCGAGATCCCCGCGGGGCCGGCGAGTTTCGCGGCGCTGCAGGCCATCGCCCCGACCGTGCTGGTCGGCTCGAACGACAGTTGGCAGGCCGAATTCGCGGCGTACGCGGCGGGTTTGGGGCGGCGCGGCGCGGCGGAGACCGCCTTGCAGAACTACCGCGCCGAGGCGCGTGACACCGGTGTCGCGCTGGCCGCGGGCCAGACCCAGGCGTCGGTCGTCAGGTTCACCGCCGACGCCGAACGGGTGCAGGGCGGCGACAGCTTTTCCGGCCAGGTGCTCGGCGACGCGGGCGTGCAGCGTCCCGCGGCTCAGCGCGGGGCGTCGTTCGACGTGCGCGAGAACGAGTTCGCCACGAAGGTGGAGGGCGACCTGATCTACGTGATCCTCGCGGGCCCGGAGGGCCGTGAACACGGTGAGGCGGTGCTGCGCACCGACGAATGGAAGGAACTCGGCGCCGCGACGGATCGCCGGGTGTTCGCCGTGGAGGACACCGTCTGGCACGGCGAAGGCCTCACCGCCGCCCGCGCCCTGCTCACCGATCTGCGCAACACGCTCAACGGCTACGTGACCGACTGACCGCCGCCCACCCCCTTGGGTGCGGTTTCCCCCACCCTGGGAGTGCGCGGACCAGCGCTGGGGTTGCTGTCGGAAAGCCCCTCCGAGGACGAGATTCAGAGGTACGCCAAGAACCTCTCAATCGACTCTCGAGGACACGACATGCACACGCTGACCGATTCGCTCTCCGACAACCTGTACGCCCTGTCGATGGCACAGCCCGTCGCCGAGGTCGATCCGCAGGCGGTCGTGGTGTCCACCGCCGATTGTGACCTCACCTACGCCGAGCTCGATCGCTGGTCCAACCGCCTCGCCCGGCTGCTGCTGCGCATCGGCGCGGGGCCGGGCACCCGGATCGCGGTGGCGATCGACCAGCCGATCGAGTCCGTGGTGGCCGAGCGGGCCGCCACCAAGATCGGCGCCGTCACCGTCCCGGTCACCGACGACGGCTCCTACGCGCTCGGCACCCCGGTGGGCATCACCACCAAGGACCAGCAGCCCGACCGCTCGGGCCGGATCACCTGGCTGGTGCTGGACGAGCGCTCCACCCTGCAGCGCTACCTGACCAGTTCCGCCGCGCCGCTGCGCGCGGCCGACCTGGATCTTCTGCCGACCGCCGCCTGAGCGGGCATACCCCTCCCCACGCGACCCGAACAGCGATGTTCGGGTCGCGCAGTGTGCGCAATACCCCCGCAGCGCCGACCACGCCGGTTCAGAATTGAGGTGCCGCGTGCTGTGCGGCGGCAGGTACTACCGCTACCGCGGTGGCTGCGGGCGGTCCTCGCCGGGTAGCCCGACCACGGTCAGAACGTAGGACACTCAATGCAACAGCCTTCCCTTTCGGTGAAAGATTCGGACACAGCGCTCCCCGACGGGGCCTTCGCCCTGTCGGCGGCACAGCGCGGCATCTGGTTCGCCCAGCATGTCGCCGGTGACACGCCGATCTCCATCGCCCAGTACGTCGAACTGAACGGACCGATCGATCTCGACCTGCTGGCGCGCTCGGCGCGGCAGGCCGGGCGCGAGTTCGGCACCGGCTACCTCCGCCTGATCGAAGTGGAGGGACATCCGTTCCAGTTCGTCGACACCACCCTCGACGACAGCTTGGAAACGCTGGACTTCCGCGCCGAGCCCGATCCGGAAGCCGCCGCGCGCGCCTGGATGCGCGCGGAGTACGAGGCCCCGCTCGTGCTGACCCGCGACCGACTGGTGCGCGTCGCCATGTTGCGTGTCGGCGCGCAGCGCTGGTTGTGGTACTCGCGCATCCACCACATCGTGCTCGACGGCATGGGCGCGCTGACCATGGTGCAGCGCACCGGAGAGCTGTACAACGCCGCCGTGGAAGGCCGCGAAGCGCCACCGGCGAAGGCCGAGGACCTGCGCAAGATCGTCGAGGCCGACCTGGCCTACCGCAGCTCGGAGCGGTTCGGCGCGGACCGGGAGCACTGGCTCGCGCATCTGGACGGGATGGCCGACCCGGTGAGCCTGGCCGGCCGCACCGCGGGTGTGAACGGGCATCCGAGCCGGGTCGCGGGCGCGCTGCCCGCCGATACCGCACGCCTGCTCGACGCCGTCGCGGAGCAACTCTCCTCCGGTGCCGCACCGACCGTGGTCGCCGCGTTCGGCGCATATCTGTCCGCGATGACCGGCTCGCCGGAGGTCGTGCTGAGCCTCCCGGTATCCGCGCGCACCACCGCGACGCTGCGGCGTTCCGGCGGCATGATCGCCAATGTCGTCCCGTTGCGGCTGCGGCTGACGCCGACCACCACGGTCGGCGACGTGATCCGCGCGGCCCAGGGCGAGCTGACCGGGGCGCTGCGACGCCAGCGCTACCGGCAGGAGGACATCTTCCGCGATCTGGGCTGGCCGATGGACGAGGCCGGGTCGTTCGGCCCGACGGTGAACCTGATGATGGTCGACACCAGGATCCAGCTCGGCCCGGTCACCGGCCGGTTGCACGTACTGACCTCCGGATTGATCGATGACCTGTTCGTCAACCTGTATCCGGGTGTCGGCGGCGAGAGCACGCACATCGACTTCCAGGCCAACGGCAACCTCTACTCCGACGCCGAGCTGACCGGGCAGCATCGCCGCTTCCTGTCGTTCCTGCACCGCTTCCTGGCCGCCGGACCGGACGCGCCGCTGGTGAGCGTGCCGGTGCTCTCGGACGACGAGCGCACCGACTTCGCTCCCGCCCGAGGGCCGGTCGGCCAGGCTGCGCGGACACTGCCGAGCATCCTCGCCGAGGGAGCGGCCCGTGACCCGCTTGCGACCGCGCTCGTGGAAGACGAGACCGTGCTGACCTACCGGCAGGTGGACGACTACACCAACCGGCTGGCCCGGATGCTGCTCGCCGCGGGCGCGGGCCCCGAGCGCACGGTGGCGATCTCGATTCCGCGGTCCCTCCGATCGGTGCTGGCGACGATCGCGGTGGTCAAGACCGGCGCGGCATTCGTGCCGATCGATCCGACCTATCCGGCCGACCGGATCGAGCACATGGTCGGCGACAGCGGAGTCGTCGCCGGAATCACGATCGCCTCCGCACGAAAGTCGTTGCCGGACCGGGTGTCCTGGCTGATCCTCGATGACGAGCACAGCGAGCGGACGGTGGCCGAGCGGGACGCCGCGCCGCTGACCGACGCCGAGCGGCCCACCGCGGTGCACCCGGACCAGGTCGCCTACATCATCTACACCTCCGGCTCCACCGGGCTCCCCAAAGGCGTGGCCGTCCCGCACCGAGGGCTGGCAAACCTGGTGGCGAGTTCCGGCGCCGGCTTCGGCATCGACGCGAGTTCCGTCGTCGCCCATGCCGTATCGCCGAGTTTCGACATCTCGGTCGAGGAAATCCTGGTCACGCTCGCCGCGGGCGCGACGCTGGCCGTGGTGCCGCCTGCCGCGTACGCGGGCGAGGAGCTGGCCCGGGTACTGCGTGCCCACCGCGTCACCCACCTCAACGTGACCCCGGCGGTCGTGGGATCGCTCGACCCGGCGACGCTGCCCGAGCTGCGCACCGTGATCGTCGGCGGCGACGCCTGCCCGCCCGAACTCGTCGTGAAGTGGTCGGGCCGGACTCTGCTGAACGGCTACGGTCCCACCGAGACCACCATCACCGTGACGCTCAGCGCCCCGCTGACGCCGGACGGCCCGGTCACCATCGGCGGTCTGGCCCGTGGCGTGTCCGCCGTGGTCCTCGACCCGTGGTTGCGGCCGCTGCCGCCGGGTACCACCGGTGAGCTCTACCTCGCCGGACCCGGTGTGGCCCGCGGTTACCACCGGCGCAACGGGCTGACCGCCGATCGTTTCGTCGCGAATCCGTACGCGAACGGCGAGCGCATGTACCGCACCGGCGACCTCGTGCGCTGGGTCCGCAACGACGGGCGCGTCGAACTGGAGTACCAAGGACGCAGCGACTTCCAGGTGAAGGTGCGCGGTTTCCGCATCGAGCTCGGTGAGATCGACGCCGCCCTGCAGCGCCATCCCGACGTGGACTTCGCGCTCACCCTCGGCGTCGAAACCGGTTCGGGCGCCACCGCGCTGGTGTCGTACGTGCTGCCGAAGCCGGGAACGCAGATTCATCCCGAGGCGCTGAAAGCCACGACCGGAGAAACGCTTCCGGCCTACATGGTCCCCGCCGTGGTCATGGTGCTCGACGAACTCCCGCTCACGCCGCTGGGCAAGGTGGACCGCAAGGCGCTGCCCGCACCGGAATTCGGCGCGCGCACGACGACGAGCAGGCCGCCGTCCACGCCACGCGAGGAGCTGCTCGCCGCACTGTTCGCGGAGGTACTCGGCCTGGAATCGGTGGGTGTCGACGAGAGCTTCTTCGCGCTGGGCGGCGACAGCATCGTCTCGATCCAGCTGGTGTCGAGGGCGAAAGCGGCCGGACTCGGGTTCGGCGCGCGCGATGTGTTCGAGCGCAAGACCGTCGCGGCGCTCGCCGCGGTGGCCACCGAAGTCCCGACCGCGGTGGTGCACGAGCTGCCCGGCGGCGGGGTGGGCGAGGTGGAGCTCACACCGATCGTGCACGCGATGCTCGAGACCGGTGACACCTGGCGGCGCTTCGCCCAAGCCGTGCTGATCGAGTTGCCCGCCGGTATCGAGCGCGCGAGTCTCGTCGCCGCGCTCGAGGCGCTGCTCGCCCGGCACGACCTGCTGCGTTCGACGCTGCGGCGCACCGGCGACGGATGGAGCTGGGTGGTCGCCGAATCCGGTGCGGTGAACGCGGGCGCACTGCTCGAGGTCGTGACCGCGGACGCGGATGCCGAGGCGACCTGCGAGCGGGCATTGCAGCGCGCCGCCGATCAGCTCGACCCGGAGACGGGTGTGGTCGCACGTTTCGTGTGGATCGAGCGCACCGACGCGGCGCCGCTGCTGTGGCTGGTGCTGCACCATCTCGTCACCGACGGCGTCTCCTGGCGCATCCTGCTGCCGGATCTGGCCACCGCCGCGCTGGGCGCCGAGCTCGCCCCGGTCGGTACCTCCTTCCGGCGCTGGGCGCACGGGCAGCGTGAGCACGCGGCCACCCGCACCGGCGAGTTGCCGCTGTGGCACCGCGTTCTGGCCACGCCCGACCCCCCGCTCGGCACGGCGCCGATGGACCCGGCCCTCGATGTGGTGGGCTCCATGGCCCAGCTGACAACGGTCGTCGCGCCGGATGTCGCGCACACCGTGCTCAGCACCGCGCCGGACCGTTTCCACTGCGGCGCCGACGACGTGCTGCTGGCCGGACTCGCGCTGGCGCTCGCCCGGTGGCGCGGGCGCACCTCGGCGCTGTTCACGCTGGAGGGCCACGGCCGCGCGGAGACCGTTGTGCCGGGCGCCGACGTCGCGCGCACGGTGGGCTGGTTCACCAGTGTCTACCCCGTCGCGGTCGACCTGACCGGCATCGATGTGGCGGATGCGTTCGCGGGCGGCGCCGCGGCGGGCGCGGCGATCAAGGCGACCAAGGAACAGTTGCGCGCCCTGCCGGACAAGGGCATCGGGTTCGGCATGCTGCGTTACCTGGTCCCGAGTACCGCGGCGGCGCTCGCGGACGCGCCCACCCCGCAGATCAGCTTCAACTACCTCGGCCGCGCGTCCACCGGCGGGGACGCGGAGCCATGGCTGCCGCGCCGGTTCGCCGCCACCCAGGACGACCGCGCGCCGCTGGCCGCCGCGGTGGACATCAACGCCGTGCTCACCGACACGGGTCTCGAGGTGACCTGGGCCTACGCCGCACGGCTTTTCGACGAGGCGGATCTCGGCGAACTCGCCACGCTGTGGGGGCAGGCCCTCGGCGCGCTGGCCGCGCACGCCGGAACCGCGAGCGCGGGCGGACGCACGCCGTCGGACTTCGACCTGATCGCCGTCACCCAGCCGCAGATCGACGCCTGGGAGCGCGACTACCCGAACCTCGCCGACGTGTGGCCGCTCTCGCCGCTGCAATACGGGTTGCTCTTCCACGCGCTCTACGACTCCGACACCGCCGACGGCTACACGGTGCAGTCGCTGCTCACCCTGGCCGGCACCGTAGACGCGGCCCGGTTGCGCCGCGCCGCACAAGCTTTGGTGACCCGGCACGAGAACCTGCGCGTCGCCTTCGTCGAGACCGAGGACGGTCCGCGTCAGCTCGTCCTGGCCGACGCCGAGATCGATTGGCGGGAAGCGGATCTCACCGGCATCGCCGACGCGGACGAGCGCGCCGGGGAACTCGGCCGGTTGGTCGCGCTGGACGCGCGCACCCGATTCGAACTCACCCGTCCGCCGCTGCTGCGCTGCACGCTGATCCGGATCGCACCCGACACCTACCGTTTCGTGCTGACCAACCACCACTTGGTGCTGGACGGTTGGTCGACGCCGCTGCTCGTGCGCGAACTGCTCACCCTCTACGTCACCGACGGTGACGCCGCGGCGCTGCCGCCCGCGCACTCCTATCGCGAATTCCTGACCTGGCTGGCGACCAGGGACGACGCCGAATCCCTCGCGGCATGGACCGATTCGCTGGCCGGCGTCGACACGCCGACCCGCGCGGTGCCCACCCTCGCCGGGATCGAGTCGACCGAAACCGGGATGATCTCCGTCGACCTGTCCCGCGACACCGTGGCCCGGCTGGAAACGGCGGGCCGGGAAGCGGGCGCGACGGTGAACACCTTGGTGCAGGCCGCGTGGGCGATGCTGCTGGCCATGCTCACCGGCCGCACCGACGTGGTGTTCGGCGGCACCGTCTCGGGGCGTCCGCCGGAGCTGGCCGGGGTCGAGGAGATGGTCGGCCTGTTCATCAACACGCTGCCGGTGCGGGTGCGGCTCGATCCGGCCGAGAAGGTGGCCGACCTGCTCGCACGCGTGCAGTCCGAACAGGCGCGCCTGATGGATCATCAGCACGTCGGCCTGGCCGCCATCCATCAGGCGGTGGGCTTGGCCGAATTGTTCGACACGCTCACCGTGTTCGAGTCCTACCCCATCGATCGCGAAGCGCTGTCGCAGGCGCTGGACATCGCGGGCATGCGGGTGCTCGACGTGGAAGGCACCGACGCGACGCCGTATCCGCTGAATCTCATGGTGATCCCGCTGCGCGGCGACGACGGCCGCGACACGCTGCGGATCACGCTGAAGTACATGGCCGACCAGCTTCCGGCGGAGCAGGCGCGTCCGCTGCTGGATCGCTTCGTCCGGCTGCTCACCCAGCTCGGCGACGACCCGCGCGCGCTGGTCTCCCAGCTGCAGTACTGCGACGACACCGAGCGCGCCGCGCTGGTCCCGGTGCGCGGCCCGGAGTCGGTGCCGCAGGCCACGCTGCCCGACCTGCTCACCGCGGGCGCCAGGATCGATCCGGACGCGATCGCGATCACCGCCGGTGAGCTCACCATGTCCTACGGCGAACTGGACGCGTGGTCCAACCGCTATGCCAGGGTGCTGCTGCGCCGCGGGGTCGGGCGTGAGGTGTTCGTCGTGCTGGCGCTGACCCGCTCACTGGAATCGGTGATCGCCGTGTGGGCGCTGGCCAAGACCGGCGCGGCCTTCGCGCCACTGGACCCGAACTACCCGGTGGAACGCATCGAGCACATGCTCAGCGACTCCAAGGCCCCGATCGGCGTGACGGTCACCGCCACCGGCGAGACGCTGCCCGGCACGATCGACTGGCTGCTGCTCGACGACCTCAACACCATCCGGCGGGTGATGACGGTCTCCGAAGCGCCGATCACCGACGAGGAGCGCGGCGGACCGATCGACCTGGACCAGACGGCGTACCTGATCTACACCTCCGGCTCCACCGGCAAGCCGAAGGCAGTGCTGCTCAGCCATCGCGGCATCGCGAATCTCGTGACCGCGCAACGGGAGACGCTCGGGCTGGATCACACCGCCAGCGTGCTCCAGGTGGCCTCACCCAGCTTCGACGCCTCGGTGTTCGAACTGCTGATCGCCCACGGCGCGGGCGGCAGGCTGGTGGTGTCGCCGCCGGACGTCTACGGCGGAACCGAACTGGAAACCCTGCTGCGTACCCAGCGCGTCACCCACGCGGTGGTCACGCCCTCGGCGCTGGCCACCATGGAACCCACCGGCCTGGAACACCTGCGCGTGCTCGCGGTCGCGGGCGAGGCGGCGACGCCGGAGCTGATCGAGCGGTGGTCACCGGGCAGGCGCATGGTGAACCTGTACGGCCCCACCGAATTCAGCATCTGGGCCACCGGGCCCGGCGAACTCGTCGCCGGCGAACCCATCACGATCGGCGGACCCATCCGCGGCGCGGCCACCATGGTGCTGGACGCCTGGCTGCGTCCGGTGCCGGTGGGGGTGCCCGGTGAGCTGTACCTGGCGGGCCCGGCGCTGGCGCGTGGCTACTTCAACCGGTTCGAGATGACCGCGAGCAGGTTCGTCGCCGACCCCTTCGGCGAACCCGGCGAGCGGATGTACCGCACCGGTGACATGGTGCGCTGGGTCGACTACGACGGCGGTTACGAGCTGGAGTATCTGGGCCGCAGCGACTTCCAGGTCAAGATTCGCGGCCTGCGCATCGAGCTGGGCGAGATCGACGCGGTGCTGTCCCGCGACGACGAGGTCGAGTACGCGGTGACCATCGGGCGCACCGGGCCGGCCGGGACGACCGTGCTGGTCTCCTACGTACTGCCCGCCGAAGGCGTGCGGCTGGACGTCGAGCGGCTGCGCGCGCAGGTGGCCGCCGAACTGCCCGGCTACATGGTGCCGGGCTATCTCGTCGTGCTGGACTCGATTCCGCTCACCCCGGTCGGCAAACTCGATCGCAAAGCCCTTCCGGCCCCGGACTTCGCGGAGAGCCTGCGGCCCTATCTCGCGCCCCGCACGCCGGTCGAGGAGGCGGTGGCCGCGGTGTTCGGCGAGGTGCTCGACCGGAACCGCGTCGGCGTCGACCAGTCGTTCTTCGAGCTCGGCGGCAACTCGCTGAGCGCGACGAAGGTGGTGGCGCGGGTGAACGCGGCGCTCGGGTCGCGGATCGCGCTGCGCGATCTGTTCGACGCGCCGACCGTGGCCCAGCTGTCCGCCCGGGTGGTGCCCGCCACCGGCGCGGCGCCGGGCCGGTTCGCCCTCGCGCCGCGGATCCGGCCGGATCGGGTTCCGCTGTCGCCGGCGCAGCAGCGCATGTGGGTGCTCAACCGGATGGATCCGGCTTCACCTGCCTACAACATCGCGGTGGCGCTGCGGCTCACCGGTGATCTGGACATCGACGCACTGCGCGCCGCGCTCGTCGACGTGGTCGACCGGCACGAAAGCCTGCGCACGCTCTACCCGGCGGACGCGGAGGGACCGCGACAGGTGGTGGTGGGTGCGGAAGTGGCCGTGCCCGCCATGCCGGTGGTCGCCACCGAGGACGGCGCCGCGCTGCGCGAGCGGATCACCGAGCTGGCGGGAACCGGCTTCGATCTCGCGACCCAGCCGCCGCTGCGGGTGGGCCTGTTCCGGATCCATGGGGGCGGCGCGCCCGCCGCGAGTGCGGCACCGGTCTCGTCGGCTCCTGCGATGGGCGAAGCGCCGGTCTCGTCCGGGCCCGTGGTGCGGACCGCGCCGGTGACGTCGGGCTATACCGCAGGCCCCGAGGAGCTCGCGGCCGCCACGCCGCCGGTGCACGTCGTCGTGCTGGTGGTGCACCACATCAGCGCGGACGGCGCGTCGATGGCGCCGCTGGCCGCCGACCTGGTCGCCGCCTACTCCGAGCGGGCCGGCGGCGGGCACGCCACCCGCGTCCCGCTGCCGGTGCAATACGCCGACTTCGCGCTCTGGCATCGCGAGGTATTGGGCGAGGAGACCGACCCGGACTCGCTCGCCGCGCGCCAGATCGGGTTCTGGCGCGAGACCTTGGCGGGCGCGCCCGATGTGCTGGAACTGCCCGCCGACCGGCCGCGCCCGGCGGTACAGAGCATGCACAGCGCCGACTTCGGCTTCGCTGTCGACAGCGAGACGCACCGTGCGCTGGTGGACTTCGCCGCCGCACGCGGCGTCAGCCCGTTCATGGTCGTGCACGCCACGCTCGCGGTACTGCTCGCGCGCCTCGCCGGTACCGACGACGTGCTGATCGGCACCCCGGTCGCCGGACGCGGCGAGGAGGCGCTCGACCAGCTCGTCGGCATGTTCGTCAACACCCTCGCGCTGCGCACCCCGGTCGATCCGGCAGCGGACTTCGCGGCGTTCCTCGACACCGTCCGGTCCGCGGACCTCGACGCCTTCGCCAACACGGATGTGCCGTTCGAGCGGTTGGTCCAAGTGCTGGATCCGGCTCGATCGACCGCGCACCACCCGCTGTTCCAGGTCTCGCTGTCACTGCAGAACTTCGTCGAACCAGTGCTGGAACTGCCCGGCCTGCGGTTCGAGGTGGAGGATTTCGAGCGCGACGCCTCCCAGTTCGACCTGACGCTGGATCTGCGCGAGCGCTTCGCCGACAGCGGTCCGGCGGGCATCGATGCCGTCCTGACCTACGCCACGGATCTGTTCGACGAGGCGACGACGGCGGCCTTCGCCGCCCGGTGGCGGCGGGTGCTGACGACGGTGCTGTCCCGGCCCGACGTCCGCATAGCCGATATCGACATCCTCGACGACGCCGAACTCGCGACGCTGGTGCCCGTGCGCGGGCCCGCGAGCACGGCGACCACGACCTTGCCGGACCTGCTCGCCGAGACCGTGCGGCGGTACCCGGATCGCGTCGCGCTCGTGGTCGGCGGGCACATCACCACCTACGCCGAGATCGATGCGCACGCCAATCGCCTGGCCCGAGTCCTGGCCGAGTCGGGCGGCGGCCCGGAAACCGTTGTCGCGCTCGGGCTCCCACGCTCCGCGGAGCTGCTCACCGGGATGTGGGCCGCGGCGAAGGCGGGCGCGGCGTTCCTTCCGGTCGATCCGAAGCACCCGGTCGAGCGCATCGACCACATGCTCACCGACTCCGGCGCGACACTGGGCCTGACCCTCGCCGCGTTCCGGCCCATGTTGCCCGACAGCACGAACTGGCTGGTGCTCGACGAACTCGCCCTCGTCCAACGCTGGAGCGCCGCGAGCAGCCGCCCGCTGCGCGAGAGCGAACTGCTCGCACCCGTCCGGCCGGACAACGCGGCGTGGATGATCTACACCTCCGGCTCCACCGGCACGCCGAAGGGCGTCTCGGTCTCCCATCGCGGTATCGCCGACCTCGTTGCGGCGCAACAGTCTTCGCTCGGCTTGGACGAACACTCCCGAGTGTTGCAGGTGGCGTCGCCGAGTTTCGACGCATCCGTGTTCGAGGCGATCATGGCGTTCGGCTCCGGCGGCGCGTCGGTGGTCGCACCGCCGGAAATATTCGGCGGCAGCGCGCTGGCCGAGCTGATCGACACCGAGCAGGTCACCCACATGGTGATCACCCCTTCCGCGCTGGCCACCCTCGATCCCGCCGAGGTGACCAGCGTCCGGGTGCTCGCGGTGGCCGGCGAGGCGGTCGGCGCCGAACTGGTCGAACGCTGGGCCACCGGCCGCACCATGGTCAACCTGTACGGCCCCACCGAATCGACCATCTGGGCGACGGGTTCGGCGGCGCTCGAGGTGGACGCCCCGGTGTCCATCGGCGCCCCCGTGCAGGGCGCGCAGGTGCTGGTTCTCGACGACCGGCTGCGACCGGTCCCGTTCGGCGTGGCGGGCGAGCTGTATCTCGCCGGACCGGCGCTGGCGCGCGGCTACCACGCGCGGCCGAGCCTCACCGCCGCCCGCTTCATCGCCGACCCGTTCGGCGCGCCGGGTGAACGGATGTACCGCACCGGCGACCTGGTGCGCTGGATCCGCGGCGACGCGGGTCCGGAACTGGAATATCTGGGCCGCACCGACTTCCAGGTCAAGGTGCGCGGTCAGCGCATCGAACTCGGCGAGATCGACGCGGTGCTCGGCCGCGCCGACGGCGTGGACTTCGCGGTGACGCTCGGCGTGCCCGGCCCCACCGGCGCGACCGCGCTGGCCGCCTACCTGGTGCGCACGCCCGGGTACGAACTCGACGTGGCGAAGGTGCGGGCTTTCGCCGCCGACACCCTGCCCGGCTACATGGTGCCCACGGCATTCGTCGTGCTCGACGAGATCCCGCTCAACGCGGTCGGCAAGCTGGACCGCAAGGCGCTGCCGGAACCGGAGTTCCTCGCCGAGCGCACCGAGTACCGCGCGCCGGTCACGCCGACCGAACAGCAGCTGGCCGCGATCTTCGGCGAACTGCTCGGGGAGGCGCGGGTGGGCGCCGACGATTCGTTCTTCGCGCTCGGCGGCGACAGCATCCTGGCGATCCAGCTGGTGTCGCGGGCCAAGCAGCAGGGCATCACGTGCACCCCGCTTCAGGTGTTCGAGCACCGCACGGTGGCGGCGCTGGCCGCGGCCGCCGACGCGGCGGGCACCGCGGTGATCCTGGACGAACTGCCCGGCGGCGGTGTCGGTGAGCTGCCGCTCCCGCCGATCGTGCACTACATGCTGGAGCGCGGCGGGAACTACGATCGCTTCGCCCAGACCGCGGCACTGGAGCTGCCGGTGGGTATCGAGCGCGCGCAGATCGTCGCGGTGCTCACCGCCGCGGTGGACCGGCACGACATGCTGCGCGTCCGGCTGGTGACCGACGGCGAGGACGGGCCGCGCCTGCTGGTCGCCCCGCCCGGGTCGGTCGACGTGAACGCGCTGCTGCACCGTATCGAGTTCACCGCCGTCGACCCGATCGAACTGCACGAGTTCGCCATGACCGAGCTGGACGCCGCGGCCGACCGGCTCGATCCCGCCGGTGGCACGGTGCTGCAATTCATCTGGCTGGACCCGGTGGGCGACGCGGGCGCGCGCACCGGGTCGGGCCGGCTGATCGTGCTGGCGCACCACCTGGCGATCGACGGCGTGTCCTGGCGCATCCTGGTGCCGGACCTGGTAGCCGCTTGGGCCCAGGTGTCGGCCGGAAGCGCGCCGGTGCTCGCCGAGACCGGAACCTCGATGCGGCGGTGGGCCTACGCGCTGGCCGACGAGGCGCGCTCGCCGCAGCGGACCGCCGAGCTGGCCTACTGGCGCGACGTGCTGTCCGGACCCGACCCGGTGATCGGCGGCCGGGAGCTCGACCCCGCCGTCGACCGGACCGGCACACTGCGCATGGTGGAGCGGGAGGTGTCCGCGGAGGTCACCACCGCGCTGCTCACCACCCTGCCCGGCTTGTTCCAGGGCGGCGTCAACGACGCGCTGCTGGCCACCTTGGCGCTGGCGCTGGTGCGTTGGCGCGCCTGCGACCCCTCGGCGCTGATACGCCTGGAAGGTCACGGCCGCCAGGAGGAAGTCGTGCCCGGCGCCGACCTCTCCCGCACCATCGGCTGGTTCACCAGCATCTACCCGGTGCGCTTGGACCTGGCCGGAATCGACATCGAGGACGCGCTGGCAGGCGGCCCCGCGCTGGGCGCGGCGATCCGCGCCGTCAAGCACCAACTGCTGGCGGTGCCGGACAAAGGAATCGGCTTCGGCTTGCTGCGCTACCTCGATGCCGAGACCGCGCGGGAACTGCCGGAACGGCTGCCGGGACGGGTCGGCTTCAACTACCTCGGCCGATATTCCACCGGCGATATCCCGGCCGGGCTCGAGGGGATCGGCTGGCTGCCGACCGACGAACTGGGCGATGTGCACGTGGCCGAAGATCCGAGTGTGCCCCTCCAAGCGGCGATCGACGTCAACGCCGTCGTCATCGGAAACCGGTTGCGGGCGAGCTTCGGCTTCCCGTCCACCCTGCTCGACCATGACGAAGTCGCCGAGCTGGCCGATCTGTGGATCGGCGCGCTGAGCGCGGCGGCCCGTTTCGCCCAGACCCCGGCGGCACGCACCGCCGCCGAGGAAGAAGCGGCGGCCACGGCGGCACCGGCCGTCCCGGCGGCGGGCGGGCTCGGTCTGGACGTGGTGCTGCCGATCCGGCTCGGGGGCGAGAAACCCGCGCTGTTCTGCATCCACCCGTCGTCCGGAATGTCGTGGACCTATCTGGGATTCGCCGACGCGCTCGCGCCCGGCCGCCCGATCTACGGGCTGCAAGCGCCCGATCTCGGCGGCCAGGAACCGCCCGCGCGCTCGATCGAGGAGTTCGCCGACCGCTACGTGCGAGAGATCCGGACCTTGCAACCCGAAGGGCCGTACCACCTGCTCGGCTGGTCGTTCGGCGGGCTGATCGCCCACGCGGCGGCGGTGAAGCTGAAGGCCGCGGGAGCCGAGGTGGGTGTGGTCGCGCTGCTGGACGCCGACACCGCCGACATCGACGGCGACAGCATCGAGCGGCTCACCGCGGGCTCGTTCGTGAACAGCTTCGGCGCGGTGTTCGGCATCCACGACGTGCCCGCGGACGCGACCGCGCAGCAGGCGGCGGAGCTGATCCGCGAACGGCTCGGCGGGGTCTCGCTGATCGACGCCGCCACGCTGGAGCGAATGGCCGGGTCGTACAACGCCGCCGCCCGGACCAGAACCGGGTACCGCCGACCCGTGTACGACGGCGACATCGTGTATTTCAGCGCGACCGTCGACACCTCCGACATCTTCGGTCCCGACGGCTGGGGGCCGTACGTGACCGGCGACATCATCAACCACGACATCGAAGCCACCCACGACGAACTGACGGCGCCGCACGTGCTGCCGGTCATCGCGCGCGTGCTCGATGCACATCTGGGAGGCCGAGGATGAATTCCGATCAAGGAGTCGTCGTCGAGGGGATCGAGAAATCCTTCGGCGCGGTCAAGGCATTGCGGGGAGTCGATTTCGTGGCCGAGCCGGGCGAGGTGCTCGGCATCCTCGGACCGAACGGCGCGGGCAAGACCACCACGGTGAACGTCCTGTCCACGCTGATCCGGCCGGACCGGGGCCGGGCCGTCGTCGCCGGGTACGACGTGCTGGCCGATCCCGCGGCGGTGCGCCGCAGCATCATGCTGACCGGGCAGTACGCCGCGCTGGACGACATGCTCAGCGGCTACGAGAACCTCGTGATGTTCGGCAGGCTGATGGGCCTGCGCAAGCGGGCCGCCCGCGCCCGCGCTGACGAACTGCTGGCCGAGTTCGATCTCGAGCGCGCGGCGGCCCGCAAGGTGGGCACCTACTCCGGCGGTATGCGCAGGCGCATCGACATCGCCTGCGGTCTGGTCGTCCGGCCCGACGTGGTGTTCTTGGACGAGCCGACCACCGGGCTGGATCCGCGCAGCAGGCAAGGGGTGTGGGATCTGGTCTCCGGCTTCAAGAAGGCGGGCATCACCACCCTGCTCACCACCCAATACCTGGAGGAGGCCGACGCGCTCAGCGACCGGATCATCGTCATCGATCACGGCGTGGTGATCGCCGAGGGCACCGCCGACGAGCTGAAGGCGCGCACCGGCGGCAGCTACTGCGAGGTGGTCCCGCTGAACCTCAGAGACCTACCCGCCATCGCCGCGGCCCTGGGTCCGCTGCTGCCGCAGGAGAATCGGGACGCGCTCGGTCCGGATTCCGATCGGATCGCCATACCCGCCCCGGACGGCTCGAAGACACTGCTGGAGGCGCTGCGCCGGCTGGACAGCGCGGGCGTCGACCTCGTCGACGTCGCGCTGCGCCGCCCCTCGCTCGACGACGTGTTCCTCCAGCTCACCGGGCATCTGGCGACGACAGAGGAGATCGCGCGGACGGAGGCCGTGTCGTGACGGCCGCGACCTGGCTGAGCCAGACCCGTGCGGCGCCGCTGCGGCCGCAGCAGTGGTGGGTGCTGACCACCCGGTTGGTCGCGCCGTCGCTGCAGAGCGGCGAGGTGCTCACCTCGGTGCTGGCGCCCGCGACATTCACCGCCAGCTTCTACATTCCGCTGAAGACGATCATGACCGTCATCGGCACCGGATTCAGCAGTTACGCGCAGTACATGATGCCGCTGGTCGTGTTGCAAGCCGCCGCGTTCACCGCCGTCTCGGCGGCGTTCCGCGCGGCCACCGATTCGGTCGCCGGGCTCAACCGGCGCTTCGGCGCGATGCCGATCGGCCCGCTCGTCCCGGTCGCGGCGCGCCTGTCCGGCAGCGTCTTCCGCCTGGTCATCGGGTTGATCACCGCGCTGATCTGCGGCCACGTCATCGGTTTCCGTTTCTACCTCGGCACCGCGCAGACGATCGGCTTCGTGCTGTTCTCGCTGCTCATCGGACTCGCGCTGATCTGGGGCGGCGACGTGATCGGCACCGTGTCACGCAACCCGGAGGCCACCGCGCAAGCGCTGGTGTTGCCGCCGTTGATCTTCGGCATGCTGTCCACCGGAATCGCGCCGGCCGACCAGTTCCCGGCCTGGGTACAGCCGTTCGTGCGCAACCAGCCGGTGTCCCAATGGGCTATCGCTCTGCGCGCGTTCGCCGGTGACAGCGGACCGAACGCGGGCCAGCTGAGTTTGTCGCTACTGGGGCCGCCGACCGCGTGGGCGCTCGGCATCCTGATCATCTGCGTCCCGCTGTCGATGCGGCTGAGCTCGAGGAGGGCGTGATGGCACTGCTGGCGGATCACAGGCACGAGTCATGGACCGGCTCGGAGGTGTCGGTATCGGCGCTGATGGCGCACACGCTGATTCAGACGCAGCGCCTGCTGCTGCGCTGGGCGCGCAATCCGGTCACCCTGCTGGAGACGCTGATCATCCCGTGCCTGCTGCTGATCATGCTGAACACCGTGATCGGTGGGCAGATCCAGAAGTTCACCGGCGAGAGCGCGCTGTACGGATCGGTGCCCATGGTCGCCCTGGTGGGTGCGCTGTCCGGCGCGGTGGCGGGGGGTGTGCTGCTCGGCCGCGAACGAGACGCGGGCCTGCTCGCCCGCTTCTGGGTGCTGCCCGTGCACCGCGCTTCCGGCCTGGCTTCGCGGGTACTCGCCGAGGGTTGCCGCATCTTCGTCTGCACCCTCGCGGTCGTGTTGGTGGGTAGCGTGCTCGGTTTTCGCTTCCACCAGGGCGTCGCGGCGGCGATCGCCTTCCTGTTCCTGCCGGTCCTGTTCGGCCTGGCCTTCGCCACCATCGTCACCTCCGTTGCCGTGTTCACCGCGAAATCGACTCTGGTCGAGGGGATCACGATCCTCACCTCGCTGATGATGTTCTTCAGCACCGGCTTCGTCCCGCTGGTCGCCTTCCCCAAGTGGATCCAGCCGGTCGTCCGCGACCAGCCCATGTCGGTGGGGGTCGATGCCATGCGCGCGCTCGCCTTCGGCGGACCGCTCGCCCGCCCGCTCACCCTCACCGTCGTGTGGTCGATCGGCGCGATCGTCCTCTTCGCGGTGCCCGCGACCATCGGCTACCGCCGGGCCAGCAGGCGCTGAAGCCCGAGGCACCGTTCCCAGCGAACTCCCAGCGGGAGCTCAGCCGGACTCGAGCGCCCCTTCCTAACGTCGGGCAGGACGATGTCGACGAACGAAAGGCCGGACAGTGGGCGCACGACGCGGTGAGGTACACGAGCACGATCTCGGTCTCGCACACGATATGAAGGTTCTGGTGTCCCGGCGCCGTGCCCTGTTCTTCCTCGGGGCGACCGCGGGCGCGGCGGCGGTCGCGGCCGGCTGCGCGTCGGCTTCCGACGACACGACGGCCGCGGCGACCGAGGCCGCCTCCGCGACCACCGCGCAATCCGGTGGCGCCACCGCCGCACCGCAGGAGACCGCGGGACCGTATCCGGGCGACGGGTCGAACGGACCCAACGTCCTCGTCGAGTCCGGCGTGGTGCGCAGCGACATCACCGACTCGTTCGGCCCGTACTCCGGTGTCGCGCAGGGTGTTCCGATGACGCTCGAGCTCAGACTGCGTGACCTGGCGAAAAGCGGCGCGGCGGGAGCGGGCATGGCGGTGTACGTGTGGCACTGCGACCGGGACGGCAACTACTCGCTCTACAGCAGCGGTGTCACCGAGCAGAACTACCTGCGCGGGGTGCAGGTGGCCGACGCCGACGGCAAGGTGACCTTCACGTCGATCTTCCCGGCCTGCTACTCGGGCCGGTGGCCGCACATCCATTTCGAGGTCTACGACTCGCTCGAGACCGCGGTCGCGGGCCAGAACGCGCGGCTGACCTCGCAGATCGCCCTGCCCCAGGCCACCTGCGAGGCGGTATTCGCCCACGACTCGGGTTACGCGCGCAGCGTCGCCAATCTCGCGCAGGTCACGCTCGACTCCGACAACGTCTTCGGCGACGGCTGGGACGCGGAACTGGCCACCGTGACGGGCGCGCCGTCCTCCGGGTTGCGCGTCTCGCTCACCGTGGGGGTCGCCGAGAAATCGCAGAACACCCAATCGGGCAACGGTTCTTCGCAGCCCGGCGGGCAGCCGCCCGGCGGCGCACCCGGCGGCCGGCCTCCGCGGTAGGACTCAGCCGCCCCGTGGGTCGAATCGGCGCAGGTAGACAAACCGCGGCGAAGCGGTCCGGCTGCCGGATCAGTCCTCGCGCGGCGGTGACTTGCGGCACTGCCACCGTTGCGGCGCGCCGGGATCGGCGAGCCCGGCAACGCTTTCGCGGCCGAGCTGAGGCGGGCATCCACCCCTGGTGCGCCGATCATGAGCACGTCAGGCTCGCCTTACCGGACAACGTCTGGCAAACAATCAGCCCGCAACGGGACCCACCGGTGCCGATGTAGTCACCCCACGGCGCGTACCGCACAATAGGGGGCCGCGCGCGGCGCGTCCCGGCGTTCCCGCGCACGTAGGACGCGTATCGCGGCGACACAAGGTGTTGTGCTGCGCGGACATGTCAGCCACTAGGAGTAGTGTTCCGAGGGTAGACATTCCGTGACGGCAGCGTGCTCGGGAAAGGCGTGGAGGCAGGATGAAACTGATCGATCGGGTGTCGGCCATCAACTGGAATCGGGTGCCCGACGAAAAGGACGCCGAGGTCTGGGACCGGCTGACCGGCAACTTCTGGCTGCCGGAGAAGGTGCCCGTCTCCAACGACATCCCGTCGTGGAACACCTTGACCGCCGACGAGAAGCAGCTGACCATGCGGGTCTTCACCGGCCTGACCTTGCTGGACACCATCCAGGGCACCGTCGGCGCGGTGAGCCTCATCCCGGACGCGCTGACCCCGCACGAAGAGGCGGTGCTGACCAACATCGCGTTCATGGAGTCGGTCCACGCCAAGAGCTACAGCTCGATCTTCTCCACGCTGTGCTCCACCCGCGAGATCGACGAGGCGTTCCGCTGGTCTGAGGAGAACCGCAACCTCCAGCGCAAGGCCGAGATCGTGCTGGAGTACTACCACGGCGACGATCCGCTCAAGCGCAAGGTCGCCTCCGCTCTGCTGGAGAGCTTCCTGTTCTACTCCGGCTTCTACCTGCCGATGCACTGGTCGTCGCGGGCCAAGCTCACCAACACCGCCGACATGATCCGGCTGATCATCCGGGACGAGGCGGTGCACGGCTACTACATCGGCTACAAGTACCAGAAGGGCTTGGAGCTGGTCACGCAGGCCGAGCGGGACGAACTCAAGAACTACACCTTCGAGCTGCTGTTCGAGCTCTACGACAACGAGGTCGAATACACCCAGGACCTCTACGACGAGGTCGGCCTCACCGAGGATGTCAAGAAGTTCCTGCGGTACAACGCCAACAAGGCGCTGATGAACCTCGGCTACGAGGGCCTGTTCCCCAAGGACGAAACCGATGTGAACCCCGCCATCCTTTCGGCCCTGTCCCCCAACGCCGACGAGAACCACGACTTCTTCTCCGGTTCGGGCTCGAGCTACGTCATCGGCAAGGCGGTCAACACCGAGGACGAAGACTGGGAGTTCTGAGCGGGCCTACGCCGAGCCCGGTGCCCGCGATTCGGTCGCGGCGCCGGGTTCGCGTCGTTTCGTTCGAGCACCGGATCGACAGCGCGGGATCTTCCAGCCGCCGCTGGAGGTGGCGCGGTGCCGACGCTCAGATCCCCAGCACCAGCTTCGCTGTCGTGAAGTAGATGATCAGGCCGGTGGCGTCGACCAGGGTGGTGACCATCGGGGCGGAGACGACCGCGGGATCGATGCGCAGTTTCTTCGCCAGTAGCGGCATGGTGCCGCCGATGGTGGCGGCCCAGCCGCAGATCAGGACCAGGGTGATGCCGACGACCAAGGCGATGCGCGGGCCGACGAACAACGCGCCGATCGCCAGCCCCGCGGCGGCGAGCAGCGAACCCAGCACCAGGCCGACACGACATTCGCGCCAGATCACCCGGAACAGGTCCGATACCCGCACCTCCCCCACCGCCAGCGCGCGCACGCAGGCGGTGGCGGCCTGCGCACCGGCGTTCCCGCCCGCACCGATCAGCAGCGGGATGAACAGCGCCAAGTGCGCCGCCTGGTGCAAGGTGGCCTCGAAGAAGTCGGTCACGCTCACCGTCAGCGTCGCCGCGAAGAGCAACAGCAGCAGCCACAGCGCGCGGTAGCGGGCCAGCTGGAACACCCCGGCGGCCATGTAGTGGCCCTCCCAGGGCGCGGATCCCGCCTGCCGCGCCACGTCCTCGCTGTCGGCGGCCTCGATCACCTCGACCGCGTCGTCGATGGTGAGCAGCCCGACCAGCCGGTCCTCGCTGTCCACCACCGGCAAATTGATGTCGTTGGTCTCGCGCATCAAGCGGGCGGCCTTCTCCGCGGAATCGGTGGCGCGCGCGAAGGCGGGCTCGGTGACGACCAGCTCCGACACCATCGTCTCGGGCTTGCTGAGCACCAGTTCGCGCAATTCGACGATGCCGGTCAGCCGCCTGCCCGAATCGACCACCGGCAGCGTGTACACCGTCTCGGCGTTGCCGCCCTTGGCCCGCACCATGCCGAGCGCCTCGGCCACCGTCAGGTCGCGCGGCAGCGCCACCACTTCCGGCGTCATGAACTGCCCGGCGGAGCCCTCCGGGTAGCCGAGCAGGCTCGCGGTCATCCGCCGCTCCCGCGGACTCAGCCCGGCCAGCGCCTTTTTGGCCACCTTGGCGGGCGCCTCGCGCAGCATGCGGGCGCGGTCGTCGGGCGCCATGCCCTCGATCAGGTCGCGGAAGCTCTGATCGCGCAGTCCTTGCAGGATCTGCTGCTGGTCCACCGGCTCGAGTTCCTCGAAGACGGCCAGCGCCAGGTCTTTGTCGAGCAGGCGGAACGCCATCCCGGCCCGCACCGCGTCCATGCGGGCGAGCTGGTCGGCGATGACGTGCGGCGGATGGTTGCCGAGCCAGTCCAGCGCGGCGTCCACGCGACGGGTTTCCACGACGTCCTGGAGGGATTCGGACAGCGTCGGACGTACTTCGATGATGTCGGTCTGCGACATGAGAGGACCTCAGCACATGCGTGAGTGAACAGAGACGCGAAATTCACACCGCGGGCGCCGGCCCCTGCCGTCGCTACCTGTCAGGAATGCGAAGGGGCGGCGCCGCGCGGCCTTCGACTGGGAGGTTCGCTGCGCATCGCCCACCTCCCTCTCGTCGTCGCCGCGGATCTCGGATATCCGCACCATTCGGATCAACATCTCGCGGACAGGAAACGTCCTCGTGCAGCTTACATGGCTGCGGGGATAATGATCACCTTACGACGGCGCGCTGTGACCGAAGCCGCTCCACGCCGGTCGGAATCGGGCGTCGGTTCGCCCGCGGATGCCGGCATCGGTACCGGCGCGCCGACCGCGATCGCGGTCGACCGGCCGCGCCTGCGCTCCGGCGGCGGTCGTCGTCGCTTCGGGTCGCGCGACCGCGCGGGTCGTCATGCGGCGGTTGCCGCTGCGAAGCCGACGACCGTGTCACCTCGGTCTCCGGAACGCTCGACCCCTGGACGACAGGGTTATACGCAGTCGGCGTCGAACTGTTGCTCCCATGCCTGAGAACCGGAACAGTGTTTCCAGAGCGGGCGTCGGAAATCACCGCGCCTGCCCCGCACCGATATACAGCTCACGAAAGTCTCGAAGTGTCGACAGCAACAGCATTGATCCGCCGTCGCGCGGTCGACTTCATGCGCGTTCCACACGGAATCTGTTGCCACTGAAGCAGCGCGGCCTTGGTTCCCGGCCGAATCCCGCGCGGTCGTCCACCGCCGCATCGCTCCGCTGTGGTGTCGCCGGATGCCGGGCATCGAACTGCACGGCGTCTTCTCTTCGAAAGAACAACAATGCCTCTATCTCCATCCTCCCGGCGCGTCGCCCGCGCTCTCTCTGCCGCTGTAGCGGTGCTCACCGGCTTGTCCGTGCTCACCGGATGCGGCGAGTCCGCCCCCGCCAAGACGGCCGACGGCAAGACCGTGCTGCGCTACCAAGGCGCCACCGGGCAGGTCAACGCCGTCGAATTGGCCGACGACCTCGGCTATTTCACGAAGATCAGCCTGCACTGGGAAGGCGACACCACCAGCGGGCCGGCCAATATCCAGGCCGCGGCGACGAATCAGGTCGAGTTCGGCAGCGCGTTCAACGGCGCGGTGGTGAAGCTGATCGCGGGCGGGGCGAAGGTCACCTCGGTGCTCAGTTCCTATGGCGCGGACGAGCAGTCGTTCACCGGTTACTACGTGCGTGACGACTCCGGCATCACCTCGGCACGCGATCTGATCGGCAAGAAGGTCGCGGTCAACACCCTCGGCGCGCACCACGAATTCATCACCCGGGAGTGGCTGCATCAGCAAGGCTTGACCGACGACGAGATCAAGCAGGTGCAGTTGGTCGTCGTGCCGCCGGCCAATACCGAGGACGCGCTGCGCAAAGGACAGGTCGACGTCGGCGCGCTGGGTAGCGTCTTCCGCGACACCGCCCTCCAGCGCGGCGGTATCCACCCGCTGTACACCGACAAGGCCATTTTCGGCACGTTCGACTACGGCACCTACGTCTTCCGCGACGACTACATCGCCAAGAATCCCGAAGCGGTCGAAGACTTCGTGCAGGGCACCGCGCGCGCGATCCGCTGGCTGCAGGTGACACCGCGTGATCAGGTGCGCGAGCGGTTCGTGCAGATCATCGGCAAGCGCGGCCGCAACGAGAACACCGGCCTGGTGCCGTATTGGCTCAGCTCCGGGATCCCGGTGCCCGGCGGGGTGGTCGCCGAGAAGGAACTACAGATCTGGATCGATTGGCTGGTGCGCAACGGCGAACTGCCCAACGGCAAGTTGAAGGCCACGGATCTGTTCACCAACAAGTTCAACCCTTACGCCAATGGCACATTCAAGCCGGAGGCCGGACCGACCGGAGAGGTGGTGGCCGCGAAATGACCACGGCGACGAAACTATCGCTCAACGGAGTGCGCAAGCAGTTCGCGGTGCGCGGCTCCGAAGAGCGGTTCACCGCGGTCGAGGACATCTCGCTGGAACTGCGGGAGGGTGAATTCCTGGTCCTGGTCGGGCCGAGCGGCTCGGGCAAGTCGACACTGCTGGACTTACTCGGCGGACTGAGCAAGCCGACCTCGGGTGAGATCCTCTTGGACGGCAAGCCGATCACCGGGCCCGGCCTCGACCGCGGCATCGTATTCCAGCAGTACGCGCTGCTGCCGTGGCGCACAGCCCGCTCCAATATCGAATTCGGTTTGGAGGCCAAGGGTTTGCGCCGCAAGGTGCGGCGCGAACTCGCCGACCACTATTTGGAACTGGTCGGGCTCTCCGGATTCGGCGACCGCTACCCGCACGAACTGTCCGGCGGCATGAAACAGCGCGTCGCGATCGCGCGCAGCCTCGCGTTCGATCCCGAGGTGCTGCTGATGGACGAACCGTTCGCCGCGCTCGACGCCCAGACCAGGGAGTCTTTGCAGGACGAACTGTTGCGCATCTGGCGGGCCACCGGCAAGACCGTCCTGTTCATCACGCACGGCATCGACGAGGCGGTGTATCTCGGTCAGCGGGTGGCCGTGCTGACCTCCCGGCCCGGCCGGATCAAAGCCATCGTCGACGTCGAGATCGATCGGGACACCGACGACGACATCCGCTCCTCCGAGCGCTTCCGGGACTACCGCCACGAAATCTGGACGCTGCTGCACAGCGAGGTCCAGCGGGCGGCGAGCCTGGAACTCGAGTCGTTGTCCGACCAACCGGCCGAGATCGAATCCACCCCCGAGAGGACAGCCGATGTCTAGTGCCATTCAGCTGAGCGAGCGGCCGGTACGGGAGCGTTCGGCCGCGCCCACCCGACCGGCCCCGGTGCGCCAGGCCCCCGCAGCGCCCACCTTCGTCACGCGCGCCGTGCGCGTGGTGAGCCGCTTGGCCTGGCGGGTGTTCAAACCGACGATCGTGATCGCGCTGTTCCTGCTGCTGTGGCAGCTCGCCCCCACCTTTGGGCTGGTGGACGAGGTATTCCTGCCGCCGTTCTCGACGGTCCTCCAGGCGTTCGCCGACCTGGTGGCCAGCGGGGAGATGTGGACCCACATCTCCGCGAGCCTGAATCGCTCGCTGGTCGGGTACACGCTCGCGTTGGCCGCGGGCATTCCGGTGGGCATCGCGATCGCCTGGTACAAACCGGTGGCGGACTTCCTCAATCCGATCCTGGAGCTGTTCCGCAACACCGCGGCGCTGGCGTTGCTCCCGGTCTTCTTGCTGATCCTGGGCATCGGCGAAACTTCGAAGGTCGCGATCGTCGTCTACGCGAGCTTCTTCCCGATCCTGCTCAACACCATCACCGGCGTGCGCACGGTCGACCCCTTGCTCGTCAAATCGGCCGCTTCCCTTGGATTCTCGCCGTTGCGCCTGTTCCAAAAGGTGATCCTGCCCGCGGCGCTGCCGTCCATCTTCACCGGTCTGCGGATGGCCGCCGCCAGTTCGATCCTCGTGCTGCTGGCCGCCGAGATGTTCGGGGCCAGGGCCGGGCTCGGCTATCTGATCACCGCGGCGCAGCAGAATTTCGCGATCCCGAATATGTACGCGGGAATTCTCGCCATCTCACTGCTCGGCTTGGGCTTCAACGGTTTGCTGGTCGCCTTGGAACGCCGCTTGTCGCGGTGGCGCGCCCCGGCGAACGGCTGAACCATGGCCGCCCTTCTCCTGTCCGGAAGGCAGTCGCCGTGCGGACGCTGACCAGACGGCGCGTCGTCGACTTCATGCGGGTGTGTGGCAGCGCTTGTCGCCTTGCCGCCTACGTCGCCTCTCCGGTTCGCGCCGGCCCGATCCTCTAGTTCGAAACGAGTTCTCCCGATGACCGCTGTACACGAAACCCCCGTCGCGACCACCGTACCCAGCGCGGTGCACGTCGCTCCCGTCGCCGGTTACATCGGCGCCGACATCTCCGGCGTCGATCTCCGCGAACCACTGACCGACCAGCAAGTCACGGCCATCACCGACGCGCTGCACACCTACAAGGTGCTGTTCTTCCGCGATCAGCACATCGATCACGCGCAGCAGATCGCCTTCTCCCGCCGGTTCGGCGCGGTCACTCCGTCGCACCCGTACGACGACGACGCGCCGACGGAGCACCCGGAGATCCTGGCGGTCGACAGCAGGCTGTACGAAAAGCGTTTCGGCGTGCGGAAGTTCAGCTACACCAACCACTGGCACACCGACGTCTCCGCGCTGATCAACCCGCCCGCGGCCTCGATCCTGCGTGCCGAGATCGCCCCGGTGCAAGGCGGCGACACCGGCTGGACGAACCTCGTCGCCGCTTACGAGAACCTGCCGGAGTCGCTCAAGCGATTCGTCGAAGGACTGCGCGCCGAGCACCGCTTCGGCGGCAGCAGGCCGGCCTGGGACTCCGACAGCGACTACGCGAAGAAGGTCGCGGCCGCGCCGCTGGTCACCGAGCATCCGGTCGTCCGGGTGCATCCGGTGACCGGTGAGCGAGCGCTGTTCGTGAATCCCGGCTTCACCACCAGGATCGTCGGGCTCAGGCCGAATCAGAGCGACGCGCTGCTGAAACTGCTGTTCGACGAGGTGACCAATCCGGCGTACACGGTCCGGTTCCGCTGGGCGAAGGGCAGCGTCGCGTTCTGGGATAACCGGGCCACCGCGCACCTCGCGCCGAGCGATCTCGACCACCTCGACGTCACCCGCGTGCTGTACCGAACCACGCTCGAGGGCGACATCCCGGTCGGCGTCGACGGTCAGCCGTCGAAGTCCATCGCGGGAGAGAAGTTCACCGGCGCGTAGGGAACGGAAAAGGCGAGATCGGCCGATCGCACCACATACGATCGGCCGACCTCGCGCTTTCGCAGCGTTACGAGAAAGACGGATCGGTCGTCTTCAGTACGGCGCGCTCCACATCGCCCCAGGTAGGGACATGGCGCACCCAATCGGGAATCGGCCCCGGCTGCGCGCCGAACAGGAACCGGTAGGGCACCAGGTCACGTAGCACGCGGTGCACGTCTATCCGGTCGTCGATCATGTGCGTGATGCCGAGTTCGGCGCAGTGCACCGCCTTGTCCGCCCGCGCACGGCAGAAGCGCACATTCTCGCGTGCGATCCCCGTCCGGTCGTAGAAGTCGTGGTGATCGAGCCACTGGCGGGTGCGCTGCTCGATCCGCGGTCCGCATTTGGAGATGACCCACGCGTGTCCATCGAAGCGCCGGACCAGCCGCGGCAAGACGTCGAAAGCGCCCGCGCTGGGCGGCGTGCGCAGCGCCTCCTCCAGCCCGCCGGAGAGGAACACCGTGTCCTCGTCGCCGGGCGCCGAGGCCGCCCCTTGGATGACTCGGCCGAAATCGACGCCGAGCCGAGGCTGCCTTTCTTCGTTCGGAGTTCTTCCTTCTTCGTTCATACAGTTCCAGCGTGCGACACTCGCCCCGCCCCCGCCAGCGAATTTCGTTCGGGCATTCCGCGGTGCACCGACGCGACAGCGATCGGCCCCGCGCCGTTCGCCGCGGCGATCGGGCTCGTGCCGATCCAGGTCGGTGGGATCGCGCTGCACCTCAGCCGGGGTGAAATCAAGGTCCTCGGGCTGAACATCGCGCTGCTCGCTCTTGCCGCGGTAACGACCTGGCTTGCTATGACCTGGTTGTACAGCGATCGAGTCACGGTGGCGATGGCTCCCGGCCGGAATTCGAAGCGTCGAGCGCCGAACGGTTGCCAGCGCGCGGTGGACTGGTAACAGTGAGGAAGGCCGCGGCGCTCGCCATGGCCGTTTCGGGTACACACGAAGGAGATATTCGTGCGCTTCGGCATCTTCATTCCGCAGGGTTGGCGGCTCGATCTCGTGGGCATCGATCCGGCGGATCAATGGGGGGTGATGCGAGACCTCGCCCAGCGCGCCGACGCCAACCCGGCGTGGGAATCGCTGTGGGTGTACGACCACTTCCACACCGTCCCGATCCCCACCGAGGAGGCGACGCACGAAGCATGGACGCTGATGTCGGCGTTCGCCGCCGCCACCTCGCGCATCCGCCTGGGCCAGATGTGTACCGCGATCAGCTACCGCAACCCGGCCTACCTGGCCAAAGTGGCCGCGACGGTCGACCTGATCTCCGGCGGCCGCGTCGAGATGGGTATCGGCGGTGGCTGGTACGAACACGAGTGGCGCGCCTACGGCTACGGCTTCCCGTCCGCGGGCGAACGGCTGGGCCGCCTGGACGAAGGCGTGCAGATCTTCCGGCAGGCCTGGACCACGGGTTCGGCCACCCTCGACGGCAGGTACTACCAGGTCGACGGCGCCATTGTCCGTCCGCTCCCGTTGCAGGAGAACGGCATCCCGCTGTGGATCGCGGGCGGCGGCGAGAAGAAGACACTTCGCATCGCCGCGAAATACGCCCAGTACACCAACTTCAGCGGCAATCCCGACGAGTTCACCCACAAATCAGAGGTGCTGCGCGCGCACTGCGCCGAGGTCGGCACCGACTTCGACGCGATCGTCCGCAGTTCGAACTTCAACGTCGTCATCGGCTCGACCCAGGCCGAAGTCGAAGATCGCCTCGCGGCACTGAAAGACCGCCTGACACCCGTCATCGGCGCCGACGCGGCGAAGTCCTACTTCGAACAGCTGTTCAACAGCGGCGCCGCCACCGGCACTCCCGAGCAGATCATCGAGAACCTGCGCCGAGTCGCCGACCTCGGCCTCGGCTACGCCATCTTCAACTTCCCCGAATCTGCCTACGACACCTCCGGCATCGAACTCTTCGAACGCGAAGTACTTCCCGCACTGACCTGAGCACCCCGGGCAGGTCTCACGAGCGGCCGAGCAACCACTGCACCCCTGGGTCGAACCCCGAACCCCGAACCCCCACCCCTGCCCCTGCCCCTGCCCGCAATAGCCGACCATCCCCACTCACCCACCCACAACGGAGCGAGTCTTACGAGCGACCGTTCGCGGCCGTCTCGCGGCCGAGCGACCGAAGCG
>NZ_JBHVDM010000012.1:0-112167 GCF_042802775.1 Nocardia sp. NPDC057455
GGGCACAGTCGTTCGGACTATTGCCGACTAGGCGTTGCCGGACAGCTTCTCACGCAGAGCCGCCAGCTGGGCGTCGCTCGCCAGCGAACCGCCGCCGGACTCGGTCTGGCTGGCGGAAGCCTGCGAACCGCTCTCGGAAGAGTAGTTCGACGCGCCGCCGCCGTTCGCGGCCTCGGCCGCGGCGTCGGCCGCCATCTTCTCCATCTGCGCGGTGTGCATCTTGTGGCGACGCTCCGCCTCGGCGTAGCGGCCTTCCCACTCCTCGCGCTGCTTGTCGAAGCCCTCGAGCCACTCGTTGGTGTCGGGGTCGAAGCCCTCGGGGAAGATGTAGTTGCCCTGCTCGTCGTAGCTGTCGGCCATGCCGTACTTCGACGGATCGAACTCGGCGTGGTAGTCCTCGTTGGCCTGCTTGAGGCTCAGCGAGATCCGGCGACGCTCCAGGTCGATGTCGATGACCTTGACCATCGCGTCGTCGCCGACGGCCACGACCTGGTCCGGCACCTCGACGTGGCGCTCGGCCAGCTCGGAGATGTGCACCAGGCCCTCGATGCCCTCCTCGACGCGGACGAACGCGCCGAACGGAACGAGCTTGGTGACCTTGCCCGGCACGATCTGGCCGATCGCGTGGGTGCGGGCGAACTGACGCCACGGGTCTTCCTGGGTCGCCTTGAGCGACAGCGAGACACGCTCGCGATCCAGATCGACGTCGAGCACCTCGACGGTGACCTCGTTGCCGACCTCGACGACCTCGGACGGGTGGTCGATGTGCTTCCAGGACAGCTCGGAGACGTGCACCAGACCGTCCACGCCGCCCAAGTCGACGAAGGCGCCGAAGTTGACGATCGAGGAGACCACACCCTTGCGGACCTGGCCCTTCTGCAGCTGGTGCAGGAACTCGCTGCGGACCTCGGACTGGGTCTGCTCCAACCAGGCGCGGCGGGACAGCACGACGTTGTTGCGGTTCTTGTCCAGCTCGATGATCTTGGCCTCGATCTCCTTGCCGACGTACGGCTGCAGATCGCGGACCCGGCGCATCTCGACCAGCGACGCGGGCAGGAAGCCGCGCAGGCCGATGTCGAGGATCAGGCCGCCCTTGACGACCTCGATGACGGTGCCCTTGACGGCCTCGTCCTTCTCCTTGAGCTCCTCGATGGTGCCCCACGCACGCTCGTACTGCGCCCGCTTCTTCGACAGGATCAGGCGGCCTTCCTTGTCCTCCTTGGTGAGAACAAGGGCCTCGACCTCATCACCCACGGAAACGACCTCATTGGGGTCGACGTCGTGCTTGATGGAGAGTTCGCGAGAGGGGATGACGCCTTCGGTCTTGTAACCGATGTCGAGCAGGACCTCGTCGCGATCGACCTTGACGATGGTTCCTTCGACGATGTCGCCGTCGTTGAAGTACTTGATCGTGGCGTCGATGGCGGCGAGGAAATCCTCGGCGGAGCCGATGTCGTTGACGGCTACCTGCGGCGAGGTGACGGTGGTGGGCATATGTCGGTTTGCTCCGGACGGATTGTGGTCGGTTGCGGACATTGGAACTTTCGGTACGCTGCGATCTCACCGCGAGGTGTGAAGACGGACACTTAGGAACGTACCGCACGTGACGCGCGTGAAACTCAGCACGGGTTGAACTCCGGTACGGTTGTACGGAAGACACTCGCGCGTTCAGCGTACGCGACCGCGGTCCGGGCGGGCAAACCGTCGGGTCGCCACGCCGTTAGTCTGATCGGCGTGTCGGAAGATCGCCATGCGCAAGCGAACGCACTGCTCGGAACGGCGGGCATCGCACGGACCCGGATCGGATCGGCGGCCAGCAAACTGGCCAGCCGGCGGTGGTGGGACGCCGATGCCGCCCAATACCACGAGACGCACGCGGAGTTCCTCGGCGTGGACTCCCCCGGCGGCGAGTTCGTGTGGTGCCCGGAGGGTCTGCACGAGGGCGACCTGCGATTCCTCGGCGACGTCACCGGCAAGCTGGTGCTGGAGATCGGCTGCGGCTCGGCCCCGTGCGCTCGCTGGCTGGCCGGACAGGGCGCGCGGCCGGTCGGACTGGACCTGTCGCGCGGAATGCTCGAACGGGGCCTGGCGGTGATGGCGCGCGGCGGCCCTCGGGTGCCGCTGGTGCAAGCGGACGCCGAAGCTCTTCCGTTCGCGGACGAATCGTTCGATCTGGCCTGCTCGGCGTTCGGCGCCGTGCCGTTCGTCGCCGATTCGGCGCTGGTGATGCGGGAGGTGGGGCGGGTGCTGCGGCCGGGCGGGCGCTGGGTCTTCTCGGTGAACCACCCGATGCGCTGGATTTTCCCGGACGATCCCGGTCCGGCGGGCCTGACCGCCACCATCCCGTATTTCGACCGCACCCCCTACGTGGAGGTCGACGGCGACGACGTGCCCACCTACGTCGAGCACCACCGGACCATCGGCGACCGGGTCCGGGAGATCGTCGCGGCGGGACTGGTGGTGGAGGACATCGTGGAGCCGGAATGGCCGGAATGGCTCGATCGCGAATGGGGACAGTGGAGCCCGCTGCGCGGCGAGCTGTTCCCCGGCACGGCGATCTTCGTCACGAGGAAGCCCGGACGCTGAGGCGACGATCGTCGACCAGCTCGAGGATCGAGACCTCGTGGCTGACCAGCAGCATCTGCGTGTGCGGCAGGTCGATCAGCTTGTGCAGCGCGCCTCGAAAGGCCTCGGCCTCCGCCATGGTGTCGAAGTCCAAGTCGACGAGCACCCGGTTGGGGTTGTGCGTGAAGCGCGCCACCCGGCAGCTGCGGGCCCCCGCCTCCGCGAAGAACTGCTCGAGACCGTCGAACGCCGGCTTCCACGTCTCGTAGTCGCGCACGGTGTCATCGATGTGCACAATCGTGGTCATCATTTCCCCTTTCGGTGCCGATGGCCGGACACTTGCTGACACCTTGCAAGTCTTCGCGCCCTCGGGCCGGGGCACCATCTCTGATCGGTATCGAGGTCGTGTCACTGCGACTTCGGTTTGCGCCCCGCCTGCTCCAGCGCCATGCGCAGCGCGTACTCGATCTGGGCGTTGATACTGCGCAGGTCGTCGGCCGCCCACTTCGCGATGGCGTCGTGGACGGCCGGGTCCAGGCGTAGCAGCAGTTTCTTGCGCTCAGCCATGCGCCGCCCGCCTCAGGAGTACAACGAACCGGCGTTGACGACGGGCTGGGCCGGGCGATCACCGCAGAGCACAACGAGCAGGTTCGACACCATCGCCGCCTTGCGCTCCTCGTCCAACTCCACCATGCCCTCCTGTGCGAGCCGCTGCAACGCCAAGCCGACCATACCGACCGCGCCCTCGACGATCCGGGTGCGCGCGGCGACCACCTGGGCGGCCTGCTGGCGAACCAGCATGGCCTGGGCGATCTCGGGCGCGTAGGCGAGGTGGGTGATCCGCGCCTCCAGCACCTCGATGCCCGCCATCTCGGTGCGCTCGCGCAGTTCGACGGTCAGCTCCTCGGCCACTTCCGCACCGTCGCGCAGGCTGGTGCGGTCGGCCTCGTGCGCGTCGTAGGGGTGCGTCGTAGCCAGGTGCCGCACGGCCGCCTCGGATTGGGTCTCGACGTATTCCTCGTAGTCGTCGACGGCGAAGGCTGCTTTGAAGCTGTCCACCACCCGGTAGACGACCACCGCGGCGATCTCCACCGGGTTCCCGTCGGCGTCGTTGACCTTCAACTTCTGGGTCTCGAAGTTCCGCACGCGCAGCGAGATGCTTTTGCGGTCCGTCAGCGGGAGCACCGAGAAGAAGCCCGGCTCGCTCACCGAGCCGACGTAGCGGCCGAAGAACTGCACCACTTTGGCCTCGTTCGGGTTCACCACGGTCAAGCCGGTCGCCAGCAACAGCAAGACGACGATCACGACGATCGCCGCGATCGCGCCGATCACGGCCGAGGCGTTGTCGTGCCGGGCGCCCACGGCGAAGCCGAGCACTGCCGCGCCGCCGAACAAGATCGTGAGCACGAACCACCCCAGCAGCACCAGGAAGCCGTTGACGTGGAACGCGGATCTGAACTGCATGACATCCTCCCAATATCAAAGTGATATCACGAAGATAGCATGGTGCCGCCGCGCCGCACCAGGCGCGGCGGCGGCATAGTCACCCGGCGTCCGGTCGGATGTTGCGGTTGAAGCGGAACAGGTTGCGCGGATCGTGCCGGGCCTTGAGCGCGGCCAGCCGGGCGTAGGTGTCCGGCCGATAACCCGCCCGGGTCTGCGCCTCGTCTACGTCGTCGCCCGCGCCGTAGAGGAAATTGAGGCTGTGCCCGAGCGTCCACGGCATCAGCGCGGCACGGATACCGGCTCGGGCCGCCGCATTCTCCGGGCCGGTGATGATCCGCACGATATAGGCGGCTTCCCGATGGTCCACCGCGATTCCGGCGTCGCCCGCGCGAGCCAGCGCGCCACCGAGATGACGGACGTCGATGACGGCTCCGGCGCCGGATTCTGGCCCCGCGACATCGAGCAAGGCCACGGCCGTCTCCTGGGTGAACGCGCCCAGCAGTGCGTTGGTGGCGGCGTAGGCGTGCGGATGGTCGGGGTCGCTGTGAATGGTGTGCGACTCGGTGTACGGCATCGCGCGCAGGTCGTCCTTCAGTCGTTCCCCGACCGACCGCAGCGGCGCGACCAGCCGTTCACCCTCTTCGGCGGGGCCGCTGTACGCGATCCGGATCGACGCGACGTACCGCCCGCGCAACGGCGCGGGTACCTGCGGGATGTCCGGGAACGCGAGCATGCTCACCGTCGAGGTCAGGTCTTCCGGCACGGTCGCGGTCCAGCGCCGCCACGCGTCCAGCGCTCGCTCGACCAGCGGTGTGTTGAATACGAGCTGTCCGCCGTACACCGTCGTGACGGGGACGAGTCCGACCTCGAGCCCCGTCACGACACCGAAGTTGCCGCCGGTGCCGAGAACGGCGCCGAACAGTTCATCTTCCGGGGTCAGCGTGCGCACGCGGCCGTCGGCGGTGACCAGTTCGATCGTCCGCACGTGCTCGGCCGCGTACCCGAACCGGCGGGCGAGCAGCCCGACTCCCCCGCCGAGCAGGTAGCCCACCACACCTACCGACGGCGACGAACCGTTCACCGGCGCCAGCCCGTGCTCGGCCGCGGCCTCGACCAGCGCGCCCGCGCGCACCCCCGCGCCGATGTGCGCGGTCCGGCGGGCCGGATCGATCCGGATGCCGGTCATCCGCCGCGTGCTGATCAGCACGCCGCCGTCGGTGGCGACGGACAGGCCGTGGCCGGTGGCCTGCACGGCGATCGGCAGCTCGCGGCGCGCGGCGTACTCCACGGCGGCGCGCACGTCCTCCGCGTGCACGGCGCCGACGATCAGCGCGGGCCGATGCGAGTAGGCGGTCTGGAAGCCGGCGATCTCCGCGGCATAGCCGTCGTCGCCTGGGCGGAAGACCGGACCGGAGAAGATGTGGACAATTTCCTCGGCTTGTGCGGTGTCGTTTCCCATGACTTCGACCCTGCTACGGGCAGCGAAAGAAGTAAAACAGATAATTCTTCTACTTCTTATAATGATCAGTTATGGAACTACGGCAGCTGCGCTACTTCGTCACGATCGCGCAGGAGGCGAGCTTCACCCGCGCGGCGGCTCGGCTGCACTTGGCCCAGCCCGGGCTCAGCGCCCAGATCCGGCAGTTGGAGCGCGAACTCGGCCACCCGCTGCTCGACCGTGGCGGGCGCACGGTGACCCTGACCGAGGTCGGCGCCGCCGTCCTGCCGCATGCGCGGGCGGCGCTGGCCGCCGCGGAGCGGATCACCCACACGGTGGACGAGTTCACCGGCCTGCTGCGGGGTCAGGTCCGGGTCGGGCTCATCTCCGGGGCGGCGGTCGAGGAATTCGACGTCGCCGCCGTGCTCGCCGATTTCCACCACGACCACCCGCAGATCGGAATCAGCTTGACCGAGGACACCTCCGAGCGGATGCTCGCCGCACTCGGCCGGGGTGGGCTGGACATGGCCCTGATCGGGATGACCGGCGCGGAACCCGATCCGGCCATCGGCATCGAAGTGGTACTGGAGACCGCGGTGGTGGCCGCGGTGGCGGTGGCGGACCGGGGCTACGGCGCCGAGATCGCGCTCACCGCGCTACGAGATCGCCCGCTGATCTGCCTCACCCCGGGCACCGGCATTCGCGACGTCTTCGAACGAGCTTGTGCGGCGGCCGGATTCGAGCCCGGAATCGCCTACGAGGCGGCTGCGCCCGCGCTGCTGCTGCGCTTGGCCGCACGCGGACTCGGTGTCGCCGTCGTGCCCGAACTCACCGCCGAGGAGGCCGTCGCCTTCGGGGTGCGAACCGTACGCATCGTCGAGCCGGAACTGCGCGGACGCCTCGCGCTGGCCTGGCGCGCCGACCGCCCCGCGAGCCCGGCGGCCAAAGTGCTGCTCGGGCAGCTGCGGATCGCGCTCCGCGCCGACGGGTGAGTCCGACGGCCGAAGCACAACCCGCCCACCTGCACATCGCCCGCGCACCCGACAGCCGAAGCACAACTACACCTACCCTGCGCACCGACAGATGAGCCGCGCAGCCCGCCATCGTCGCCGCAGGCACGGGTTCCCGGCCCGAGCCGGGGGCGAGTACAGCCCGCCCCCGGTGACACTGGTTGTTCCCCGCGGTCGACCCAGCCATCTCCAGCAGGTCGGCGCGTGCCGGGAGCCGGGCTCAGAGCAGTCGGGAGAGAAACGCCTTGGTGCGCTCGTGCCGCGGATCGGCCAGCAGCTGCCGGGGCGCTCCCGCCTCCACCACCACGCCGCCGTCCATGAAGACCAGCTGGTCGGCGACCTCGCGCGCGAAGCCCATCTCATGGGTCACCACGACCATCGTCATGCCCGAGCGGGCGAGTTCCCGCATGACCGTGAGCACCTCCCCGACCAGCTCCGGATCCAGTGCGGAGGTCGGTTCGTCGAACAGCATGAGCTTGGGGTCCATGGCCAGCGCACGGGCGATCGCCACGCGCTGCTGTTGCCCGCCGGACAGCTGCGCCGGATAGGCGTTCGCCTTGTCGGCCAGGCCGACGCGGTCCAGCAGTTCGCGCGCCCGGGCCACCGCGTCGGCCTTGCGCACCTTCTTCACCTGGACAGGCGCCTCGATGACATTCTCCAGGGCCGTCCGGTGCGGGAACAGGTTGAAGTGCTGGAACACCATGCCGATCTCGCGACGCTGCTTGGCCGCGTCACGCGGGTGCATCTCGTAGAGCTTGCCGTTCTTCTCCCGGTAGCCCACGATCTCGCCGTCGACGTAGAGCCGGCCCGCGTTCACCTGTTCGAGGTGATTGATGCAGCGCAGGAAGGTGGACTTACCCGAGCCGGACGGCCCGATCAGGCACAGCACGTCGCCGCGGCCGACCTCGAGGGAGACGCCCTTGAGCACTTGCAGCGCGCCGAAGTTCTTGCAGACCCGGTCCGCGACGATCATCGCCGGGGCGGTGGCCTTCTCGACATCCACGCTCATTTCGCCTTCTCCCCCTGCTGGGCGTCGGCGAGTTCCTGCAGCTGTTTGGCGGTCAGCCGGCGGGAGACACCGCGCGAGTAGTAGCGCTCCAAGTAGTACTGCCCGACCATGAGCACACTCGTGATGGCCAAGTACCAGGTGGCGGCGACCAGCAGCAGCGGGATGGGCTGGAAGTTCACGCCGTAGATGTCGCGGGCCCGGCCGAACAGATCGGTGCTCAGCGGGATGCCGGTGACCAGCGAGGTGGTCTTCAGCATGCCGATGAGTTCGTTGCCGGTCGGCGGGATGATCACACGCATGGCCTGCGGCAGCACGGTGCGGCGCATCGTCTGGCTCCAGGACATGCCGAGCGCGGACGAAGCCTCCCGCTGCCCCTCGCCAACGGAATTGATTCCGGCCCGGACGATTTCGGCCATATAGGCGGCCTCGTTGAGACCGAGGCCGAGCACCGCGAAGGCGAACGCGGCCTGCAGTTGCTGCACATCGAGCTGGAAGAACTGCGGCCCGAACGGAATGCCCAGGTGGATCTGCCGGTACAGCGAGGGAACCAACCCCCAGAACACCAGCTGTACGAACACCGGGGTGCCGCGGAAAATCCAGAGATACACCCACGCCGTGCTCCGCAACACCGGATTCGGCGACAGCCGCATGACGGCGAGCGTCGTCCCGAGCGCGACCGCGATCGCCATCGCGCACACAGTCAGTTCCAGCGTCACGACGGCGCCGGCGGTGATCCGGGTGTCGAACAGGTATTTCCCGTAGGTATCCCAGCGGTAGGCCGGGTTCGTCGTGGCGCCGTAGACGAACAGCGCCACCAAGACGAGGATGACCGCCGCCGCTATCCAGCGCCCCGGCCTGCGCAGCGGAACCGCTTTGATCGGCTCCGGCGCCCGCGCCTGGTCCGCTCCACCGGGCCCGGGGTCGCCGGGCGCCGGCCGAGTGTCGTCGTCCGCCATCGATCAGCTCACGGCGCCGTTGACGACGGACTTGGTGATGGCGCCTTCCTGGACGCCCCAGTTCTTCGTGATCTCGAGGTACTTGCCGGTGTCGATCAGATGCTGGACCGCCCTCTGCAGCACGGCGGCCAGGGGCGCGCCCTTGGGCACCGCCCAGCCGTAGGGCGCGGAGTCGAACACCGGGCCCGCGTTCTCGATCTTGCCGTCGCTCTGCTTGATCGCATACGCCGTCACCGGGGAGTCGGCCGACATCGCGTCGACCTGGCCGAGCACCAGCGCGTTGGTCGCGGCGCTCTGCTCGTCGAACGGCTTGATGTCGATGGCGGGTTTGCCCTCGGCGACGCACTCGGCGCTCTTGGCGGGCACCTCCTCGGTGTGCTCCACCGTCGTGGCCTGCACGGCGACCTTCTTGCCGCAGGCGTTCTCCGGGTCGATCGGCTTGCCCTTCTGCTGGGCCCACTGGACGCCCGCGTTGAAGTAGGTGGTGAAGTCGACCTGCTGCTCGCGTTCCTTGGAGTCGGTGATCGACGACATGCCCACGTCGTAGGTACCGGCCTGGATCGAGGGGATGATCTTCTCGAAGGCCGACTCGACGTATTCGGCCTTCACGCCGAGCACGGAGGCGACCGCGTCCATCAGGTCCACGTCGAAGCCGGCGATCCGGCCACTCGCGTCCTTGTACTCGTTCGGCTGATACGGAATGTTCACGCCGACGACGAGCTTGCCGGACTGCTTGATCTTGTCGGGGAGCTGCGCGGCGATCTCGTCGACTTTGTCCACCTGCACCTTGGCCACCGAGGGTCCGGTCTCCTCGGTGTTCGTGGTACATCCCGTCAGCACCAACGCACCCGCGGCGAGCGCACCCATGGTGGCTCGCAGGGCGCGCCTGCCGAGAAACCAACGATCAGACACAGCAGCCCTCCACATTTCGGCTCCACGCAACCCGGGCGTCATCACCCGTTTGGCAATCTAAGCGACCGGGACGCTCCGCGCTGGACAGTAATGCAACAGCAACACGAGTGGTTGCGCGTCCGGTGCCGGTACACCGGCGGGACACCCTACCCCGCTGTCCGCTGACCTGCGAATTCGGGACCGCGCGGGCGGTGCGGCGCCGCGGGCGAGCAAATGCGGACGGCGTACGAATTCGTCTGCGCCACAAGACCCGCTTCCAGCGCACCGGGTCCGGCTACCTGCGATGCACCCTGGCGCACACCTGCTCGGTGAATTCACTGGTGGAAGCCAGTCCCCCGAGGTCGGCGGTGGCGATGCCCGCCTCGAAGGTCGCGGCGACGGCCCGCTCGATCCGCTCACCCGCCCGCGCCAAGGTCACCTCGGCGTCCCGCGTCGCCAGCCATCGCAACAGCATCGCCGACGACAACTGCAACGCCGCCGGATTCGCCCGGTTGTGCCCGGCCAGCGACGGCGCGGCGCCGTGCACCGCCTGGGCCATCGCCGTGGTGGCCGAACAGTTGAGCGACGCGGCCAGCCCGAGTGATCCGCTCAACTCCCCGGCCAGGTCGGACAGAATGTCACCGAACAGGTTCTCGGTGACCAGTACGTCGTAGTCGGCGGCGGCTCGGACCAGGTGCGCGGCCGCCGCGTCGACGTGTTCGTCGTCCACCTCGATCCCGGGGTACGCCTGGCCGACCTCGTGGCAGACGTCGCGGAACAGCCCCATCGTCAGCGGCAGGACATTGGCCTTGTGCACGATGGTCACCCGCTTGCGCCGTGTCGCGGCCAGCCGGAACGCCTGATGCGCGATTCGCTCGCAGGCCGCACGGGTCACCAGCCCCACCGACATCGCGACGTCCGGCGTCGGCCGGAACTCCCCCGAGCCGGCGAACATGTTGCGGTCGGCGTAGAACCCCTCGCTGTTCTCCCGGACGATCACCAGGTCGATATCCGGCGCCGCCGAGTGCACACCGGCGAACGCCCGCGCGGGACGGATATTGGCGTAGAGATCGAAATGCTTGCGGATCGAGCCGCCGGGCGCGACACGATGTTCGGCCGGATAGGACGCGTTGTCGTGCGGGCCGAGAATCCACGCGTCCACCCGGGCCAATTCCTCGAGCGTCTGCTCGGGCAGCGGGGCGCCGAACTCGGCGATGGCACGGTGGCCCATGACCAGCGGCACCCACTCGACCGGCGCGGCTCCCGCCGCGGCCAGCGCCTCGTCGACCACCTGCTTGGCGGCTCGCACCACCTCGGGGCCGATGCCGTCGCCATCGATCAGGCCGAGCCGCAGCGCCCGGTGCCCGCGGGATTGGTTCGCGTCGTTCACCGGGACATCCTCCCGCCGCCGCGCCCGGCTGCCGGAAGCGGCCCGCGGACACGCCGGTTGCGGTTACCTTCGGAGACCATGGTGCAGTCGGTCGAACTACTTCTCGACGAGGCCGCCGATACGGAGATCCGCAGGCAGTGGCAGCTGCTCGCGGAGGCGGGCGTGCGGAGCCTCGCCGCGCGCACCGACGAGTCCCATCGTCCGCACATCACCGCCGCGGTGGCCAGGCAGATCTGGCCGCGCATCGAGCAGGCGCTCGACGAGCAGGTCTTCGCGCCGATTCCCGTGCGGCTCGGTGGAGTGGTGGTCTTCGGGGCACGCCGCCCCATCCTGGTGCGACTGGTCGTCCCGACCGAGGCGCTGCTCACCCTGCACCGCCGGATCTTCCAGACGATCTCCCCGTGCCCCGGCGTTCCGGCCAACGTGCAACCGGACGCGTGGACCCCGCACATCACCCTGGCCAGGCGGGTGCCCCCGCATCAGCTCGGCGAGGCGATCCACGCCGTCGCCGCCGACCGGGATTTTCCGGCGACTGTGCTGGGTATCCGTCGATGGGACGGGGATCAACGGCGCGAATGGCCGATCGGCCGGATCCGCCGTGGAAGATAACCCGAACAGCCCGCGTTATAGCAGGCACACCGAAACGAGAGGACGTCATGGCCACCCAGACGCTGACCCAGCACAATTTCGATGAGGTAGTCACCGGAAACGACGTGGTACTCGTCGACTTCTGGGCCGAATGGTGCGGTCCGTGCAAGAGTTTCGCACCGACTTTCGAGGTCTCCTCCACCAAGCACCCCGACGTGGTGCACGGAAAGGTCGACACCGAATCCGAGCAGGGCCTCGCGGCGGCCGCCAACATCCGCTCCATCCCGACGATCATGGCCTTCCGGGAGGGTGTGCTGGTGTTCGCGCAGCCCGGCGCGCTGCCGCCCGCGGCGCTGGAGGATCTGGTGAGTCAGGTCAAAGCGCTGGACATGGACGAGGTGCGCAAGCAGATCGCCGAACAGCAGCAGGCCGCTGAATAGCAGACATACGGTGCACCGTGCGGCGCGATAGGCTTTGCGACGCAACAAAATTCATAAGGGCCCGGATACGGATACACGAAGCGGCAATCCGCAGCCGGGCCCGCTCCGCGTCCAGGACCGGACGCGAGACCGCGGGGCGACAAGCGCCCCGCGGTCGGATACTCGATCTCAGGACACGCCCAGCAGGTTGACGCCCGCGATCATGGCGCGGACGGTCGACTCGGCGCCGTCGTCCGCGAGCGCCGCGCCCCAGCCGCGCCTGCCGTTGCATTCGCACTGCACGAACGTGGCGGTGCCCTCCGCGGTGCGCCGCTGATGGAATTGCAGGATCTCCACGGGATAGCCCTCTTCGTAGAGGGCGGAGGTCATCGCCGCCACCGGGCTGCCGGTGGCGACGACGGTCCGCAGATGGCCGGCGAATTCCAGCGTGGCGGTGAACTCCGCGGTCCTGGCGCCCGCGGGCGACCATTCGCTGAGGCGAATCGGACCGCCGTGCGCACAGTAGCGGCTGTGGAACTCCGCCGAGGTCAGCCCGTCCGCTTCGGCGCGTAGGCCCTTCGGAGCGGCGGCGTGGAACATGTCGGTATCAAGAGTCAGGATGGTCATTGAAAGTAGGTCTTCCCGAAGAATGTCGTGGCTCAGTTGACAGAGGGGACCAGCACTAACAAGGAGAAAAGCCCGCAGCGAGGGGGCCGGCCCGGAATCAGACCCCGCTACGGCGGGCTACTACGAGAACTCGGGGACGCGCCGCCACCATCGCGGTGAGCGGAAGTAGCTCGGCGCGAACCTCGGACTCGGAGGCGGTAGCCTGCGGAGCCACGGAGGACCCGATGAGCGACGCCGAAAGCAGAGCGCTGTCGCGGTCTGCGACGGTAAGCGCTGCACTGCGGCGGTCGGCGGGATTCGGCACGGCATCGAGGATAGGGACATCGCGCCGCAATAGCAACCATATCCGCTGCCCGATTTGTCTACTGACGAGTACCATCAGCGCAGTTCAGGACGTTGCGGCCGAGTCGAGGGTAGCGTCGGTGACATGGGTCTCCTCGTGGCCATGACCATCCCGGGTCTGGCGGTCCTGCTCATCCTGCTGGCCTTCGCGGAAGTGGCCTGGAACAAGCTGACCGGTGGCCGCGCGCTGCCCTGGACTCGCACGCGGTCGGGACGCCCGGTGGCGGCCGCGGGCTTCGAGGAGGTCACAGCAATCTTCCAGGGCGGCAAACACCACGAGTTCGAGCAGCGCCTGACGACGCTGATGCACCGGGAGGACGTCTCCGAGGGCGCGCCGCCGCGCGACGAGGTGGACCTCACCACAGGTTCGGCCCGCCTCCTCCCGCACCGGCTTCCGTGAAACACGCCACAGCGCAGTAGTGCGGAACTCGCCTTACTAGCGGGGCAGAACCTCGTTCAGCTTGCCGGTGGCCACGTCGAACACGAAACCGCGGATCGAGTTCTTGTGCGGGACGAACGGGCTGGCGAGGATGCGCGCGATCGATTGGCGCACATCGGTTTCCAGGTCCGAGAACGCCTCCGCCGACCAGTCCGGCTTGATGCCGGTCTCCTCTTGGATGCTCGCTTTGAAGTCGTCGTCGGTGAAGGTGAGCATGCCGCAATCGGTGTGGTGGATCAGGATGATCTCCCTGGTCCCGAGCAGTCGCTGGCTGATCGCCAGCGAGCGGATCTCATCCGCGGTGACGACGCCGCCCGCATTGCGGATGACGTGCGCCTCGCCCTCGGCGAGCCCGAGCGCGCCGTAGACGTTCAGCCGCGCGTCCATGCACGCGACGACGGCAACGCCCTTCGCGGGCGGCAGCGGCAGCGGGCCGCGGAAGGTGCTCGCGTAGGCCGCGTTGTTCTCCAGGTACTCATCGGTGACAGTCATAAGCCATCCCCTGCGCTCGGTATGCGTGAATCCCTCTGTACGACCAGCCCTACGGTAGGTGGCCGCGCGGCACGGGACAGCCGTCCCGTTCACCGTGATTCGTTTACTTGCACGCGGCCCGATGGTAGCTCTACGGATGCCGAATGCCGAGCCCCTGCGGTGGGGCTCGGCATGTCCTCCTGCGCTGCGCCGGTCCAGCCGGTCAGTGCGCGGCGGAGTCCCAGCTGTGGCCGACGCCGACCGAGATCTCCAGCGGTACCGACAGGGCGATCGCCGCGGACATCTGCTCGCGCGCCAGCGCCTCGAGCGTCTCGCGCTCCCCGTCGGCGACCTCGAACAGCAGTTCGTCATGGATCTGCAACAGCATCCTGGAGCGCAGCCCGGCGTCGTCCATCGCGCGGTGCACGTTGATCATCGCCACCTTGATGATGTCGGCCGCGGTGCCCTGGATCGGGGCGTTGAGCGCCATCCGCTCGGCCGACTCCCGGCGCTGCCGGTTGCTCGAGTCCAGATCGGGCAGGTAGCGGCGGCGGCCGAACAGCGTCTGGGTGTAACCGACCTTGCGCGCCTGCTCCACCACCTCGTAGAGGTAATCACGGATGCGGCCGAAGCGGGCGAAGTAGACCTCCATCTGCTCCTTCGCCTCGGCGGTGCTGATCTTCAGCTGCGCGGACAGACCGTAGGAACTCAACCCGTAGGCCAACCCGTAGGACATCGCCTTGATCCGGCGGCGCAGTTCCGGGGAAACCTCGGAGATCGGGATGTCGAACGCTTTCGACGCCACGAAGCTGTGCAGATCCTCACCGGAGTTGAAGGCTTCGATCAGCCCTTCGTCCCCGGACAGGTGGGCCATGATCCGCATCTCGATCTGGCTGTAGTCCGCGGTCATCAGCGACTGGTAGCCGGAGCCGACCACGAAGGTGTCGCGGATCTGCCTGCCGGTGTCGGTACGGATCGGGATGTTCTGCAGGTTCGGTTCGGTCGAGGACAGCCGCCCCGTGGCGGCGATCGTCTGGTTGAACGTGGTGTGGATGCGTCCGTCCTCGGCGACGCATTTGAGCAAACCGTCGACGGTCACCTTCAAACGGGTGGCGTCGCGGTGCGTGAGCAGATGCTCCAGGAACGGGTGCTGGGTCTTCTCGTACAGCGACTCCAGCGCGTCCGCGTCGGTGGTGTAGCCGGTCTTGGTGCGCTTGGTCTTCGGCATGTCCAGCTCGTCGAACAGCACCACCTGCAATTGTTTGGGCGAGCCGAGGTTGATCTGCTTGCCGATCACGTCGTAGGCCGCCTCCGCCGCCTCGGCGACCCGGTCGGCGAACTGCCGCTGCAGCGTCGCGAGCTGGTCGGTATCCACCGCGATGCCCGCCTGCTCCAACGTGGACAGCACACCGAGCAGCGGCAGTTCCATGTCCGCCAGCAGCGGGGTGGACTCGATCTGGGCCAGTTCGCCGTCGAGCGCGTCGGCCAGGTCCGCGACGGCACGGGCGCGCAGCATCTGCGCGCGCGCCAGCTCGGCGTCGACGGCGTCCTCGTCGTCGAGCAGCGACAGCTGCGCGGTCTCGTCGGCCTCCGCGCGCAGTTCCCGGTGCAGGTAGCGCAGCGACAGGTCGTCGAGGTTGAATGTGCGCTGCCCAGGGCGGACCAGATACGCCGCCAGCGCGGTGTCGCTGGTCAACCCGCCGAGGGGCCAGCCGCGGCCGCGCAGCGCGTGCACGGCGGCCTTGGCCTCGTGCAGCGCCTTCGGCACGGCTGGATCGGCGAGCCAGGCGCCCAGCGCGGCCTCGTCCTCGGGGGTGAGCACCGTGACGTCGATATAACCGCTCTCGCCGTCACCTGCCGCGATGGCCAGCGCGCGGACGTCGCCACCGGCCGGGGAGCCCGTACCCAGGATCGAGACACCATGGCGTACACCGGCTTTCGCGTGCTCGGCGAGCCAGCCCGCGACCGCGCCGATCTCCAGCGCACCGCCGCTGATCTCGAAACCCGCCTCCGCCTCCGGCTCCGGCGGCGCCAGCGTCTCGAACAGCCGGTCGCGCAGCACGCGGAACTCGAGATCGTCGAACAGCTGATGGATCTTCTCGCGGTCCCACGGCCCCTGTGCCAACTGGTCAGGGGTGTAGGGCAGCGGCACGTCCCGCATCAACTCGGTGAGCTGCCGGTTGAGCACCACACTGCTCAGATTCGCCCGCAGCGCGTCGCCGACCTTGCCCTTCACCTGGTCGACCTTCTCGACCAAGGTGTTCAGGTCACCGTATTCGCGAATCCACTTGGCGGCGGTCTTCTCCCCCACGCCCGGGATGCCGGGCAGGTTGTCGCTGGGGTCGCCGCGCAGCGCCGCGTAATCGGGGTACTGGCTCGGCGTCAGGCCGTATTTCGCCACCACCTCTTCCGGGGTGAACCGGGTCAGGTCCGAGACGCCTTTGCGCGGATACAGCACCGTGACGTTCTCGTCCACCAATTGGATGGAGTCGCGGTCGCCGGTGACGATGAACACCCGGAAACCCGCGGCCGTCGCCTGCGTGGTGAGCGTGGCGATGAGGTCGTCGGCCTCGAAGCCCTCGATCGCCATCACCGGGATCCCCAGGGCACCCAGCACGTCCTTGGTGAGTTCGACCTGGCCGCGGAACTCGTCCGGCGTGGTGGTGCGATTGGCCTTGTACGCCGGGTACGCCTCGGCGCGGAAGGTCTGGCGCGAGACGTCGAACGCCGCGGCGACGTGCGTCGGCTTCTCGTCGCGCAGCAGGTTGATCAGCATCGCGGTGAAGCCGTAGACCGCGTTCGTGGTCTGCCCGGTGACCGTCTTGAAATTCTCCGCCGGTAGCGCGAAGAACGCGCGATAGGCGATCGAATGCCCGTCCAGCAACAGCAGCGTCGGCCGGTCTCCCGAGCCGGGATCGCCGGAGCCGGACGCGGGGGCAGGACGCGGAGCGGTCGTGGGTGAACTCACGCCCCAGAGTCTAGGGACCGGCACCGACAGGGCAATACGCCGACACCCGGCAGCCAGGCGCGGCCGGATTTCCGGCTCGCGGGGCGCGTGTCGATCGCGCCCCGCTGCCGTCACAGCGTGGCGACCAATTCCCGCAGCACGGGCAGACTCACCGATCCGGAGCCGAGCACCACGTCGTGGAATGCTCTGATGTCGAAGTCCGCGCCGAGCCGCTCGGTGGCCGCCACCCGCTGGCGCAGGATCTCCAGCTGGCCGATCTTGTAGGCGACCGCCTGCCCCGGCATGGCGATGTAGCGGTCCACCTCCACGGTGATCTCGGCCAGTCCGACCGGCGCGTTGGCCACCATGAAGTCGATGGCCTGCTGCCTGCTCCACCCCTTCGCGTGCAGGCCGGTGTCGACCACCAACCGGCAGGAGCGCCAGGAATCTCCGGCCAGCATGCCGAGCCGGCCCAGATCGTCCTCGTACAAACCCATTTCGTCGGCCAGCCGCTCGGTGTAGAGCGCCCAGCCTTCGACGAAAGCGGTGTTGGCGAAGGACTGACGCTGGAAGCGCGGCAGATGGTCGAGTTCGTTGGCGATGGTGAGCTGCAGATGATGGCCCGGAATCGCCTCGTGGTAAGCCACCGACGCGGTCTCGTAGCGGCCGCGGCCGGTGGGATGGTGCTGGTTGACGAAATACGTGCCCGGCCGGGATCCGTCGGCGGCGGGCGGGAAGTAGTACGCCGCAGGCGAATCCGCGGCCAGGAACTCCGGCACCGGGACGATGTCGCAGGACTCCTTCGGCAGGCGCCCGAACCAGTTCCCCATCTCGGCGCCCGCCATGGCCAGCGCCCGGCGGGCGTCGAACATGATCTGCTCGGCGTCGTCGTAGCACAGCGCGGGATCGTCGCGCAGCCGGGCGAAGATCTCGCCGAGATCGCCGGTACCGAACAGGCGCGCGCCCACCGTCGCGTACTCCTCGCGCAACTTCGCCAGCTCGGTGAGGCCGAGGTCGTGGATCTCGTCGGCGCCCAGCTCGGGCAGCGTCGTGTGGTGGCGCAGCAGTCGCCGGTAGATGTCCTCGCCGTCGGCGCCGAGCCAGCACAGACCCGGCCGGTCGTCGGGACGAGCGGCGGGCAGCAGTTCGTCGTACAGCGCGTCGCGGTAGACCTGGAACGCGGGGCGGATGACATCCCGTGCCACGTCGGCCAATTCGGCGCGCCACGCGGGCTCGCCGTCCCAGCCCTGCGGGCCGGGGAAGGTGACGAACGGGTCGGCGGCCATATCGGAATCGAGGTAGCCGTCCAGCTGGTTGAGCGCGCGCTCGATCGCGATCCGAGCGGGCGCGCGCCCGGCGGCCAGGCCCGCCCGGAACCGTTCCACGGCCTGGCCGAGCAGGTCACCGAACTGCCGGTAGCGCCGCACCAGCGCCAGCGCGTGCTCCGGCCGCGGCGCGTTCGTCTGCGGCGCCATGATCAGCACGCCTGCGTGCACGCCGTTCATCTGGTCGGAGGCCAGCTCCACCGGCCGCCATTCCAGATGTTCGACCGCGCCGTGCAACTCGGTGCGCAGCAGGCTGCGGGTGGTGCGGTCGGTCGGGCTCAACCGCTCGGCGTCGAGCGCGTCGACCGCGCGCAGCAGATCGCGCCAGGTCGACAGCAACCGCTGTTCCGCGTCGACGGTCAGATCCTCGATCCGATCGTCGAAGCGGCGGTCGCCCAGCAAAGTCGCCTCGCTCGGCGCCGCCTCGAGCACACTGTCCCAGTACCGCTCGGCCAGGCTCATCAGCTCGTCGTGACCATCCATGGTCACGATCATGCCTCGAGCCGGGCCGAACGGCACCGGAGTCGGCGCGCCCGCCGGGGCGTCGGCGGTAGCGGGAGTCCCGCACCCGCGCTCGGCCCGGCGAAGGCGCGGCGGCCGCCTAACCCACGCCCAGATAGGCCGATTTCACCGCGGGATCGGTGAGCAGCTCCGCGCCACGGCCGGTTTTGGTGACCTCACCGGTTTCCATGATGTAGGCGCGGTCGCTGCGGGCCAGCGCCTGCTGGGCGTTCTGCTCCACCAGCAGCACCGTGGTGCCCTGCTGGTTGATCTCGCCGATGATTCGGAAGATCTGCTGGATCACCATGGGCGCCAGTCCCATCGACGGCTCGTCGAGCAGCAGCAGCCGCGGACGCGCCATCAGCGCGCGGGCGATGGCGAGCATCTGCTGCTCGCCGCCGGAGAGCGTGCCGCCCACCTGCTTGCGCCGCTCGAGCAACCGGGGGAAGAGCTCGAACACCCACTCCAGCGTCCGGTCGTACTCGGCCTTCTGCTTGAAACCTCTTCCGTAGCAACCCATGTCCAAGTTCTCCTGCACCGTCATACCGGGGAACACACCCCGGCCCTCCGGCGCCTGGATCAGCCCGTGTGTCACCCGCTCGTGCGCCTTCATGCGGGTGATGTCGCGGCCCTCGAACGTGATCCGACCCCGGGTCAGCGGCAGCAGTCCGGACATCGCGCGCATCGAAGTCGTCTTGCCCGCGCCGTTGGCGCCGAGCAGAGTGACCAGCTCGCCCTCGGCAACGGTCAGCGAAATGCCGTGCAGCGCCTGGATTCTGCCGTAGTTCACGACCATGTCCTCGACCTCGAGCAGCGGGACTCCCCTACCGGCGGCGGGCTCGCGCGTCGCCTCCGGCACCGGCTCGGTGACCGCCGTCTTGCCGAGCGGCGCCGCTCCCGGTTCCGGACCCGTCGCCCTCGCATCGTCTCCGGTCGCGGGGCCGCCGGATTCGCTCACCTCGGTATCCGGCACCCCGAGATACGCGGCGATCACAGCGGGGTTGTCCCTGATGTCCGCGGGCAGCCCGTCGGCGATCTTGCGGCCGAACTCGAGCACCACGATCCGGTCGGTCACACCCATGACCAGGCGCATGTCGTGCTCGATCAGCAGCACGGTGAACCCGTCGTCGCGGATCTTGCGGATCAGGTCCATGAGCGCGGACTTCTCACTCGGATTGAACCCGGCCGCAGGCTCGTCCAAGCACAGCAGCTTCGGCTCGGTGGCCAGCGCGCGGGCGATCTCCAGTCGACGCTGGTCGCCGTAGGACAGATTGCGCGCCTTCTCCACCGCGCGCGGGGCGATGCCGACGAACTCCAGCAGCGCCATGCCACGCTCGATGGCGTCGCGTTCCTCGCGCCTGTGCCGCGGCGTCCGGAACACCGCGCCGGGCACCGACGTGCGGTGCCGTGCGTCGGTGCCGACCACGACGTTCTCCAATGCGGTCATCTCGCCGAAGAGCCGCACGTTCTGGAATGTGCGCGCGATGCCGAGGCGGGTGATCGCGTTGCGTTTGGTCTTGGTCAGCGGCTTGCCGTCGAAGTGCACCAGCCCGGAGGTGGGCTGGTAGACACCGGTGATCGCGTTGAAGCAGGTGGTCTTGCCCGCGCCGTTGGGCCCGATGAGACCGAGGATCTCGCCGCGGCGGATCTCGAAGCTCACCTGGTCCAGGGCGGTGAGACCGCCGAACTTCACCGTGAGGCCCTCGGTGCGCAACAGCGGCTCACCCACCGCGGTCTCGATCTCGCGATGCGGGGCGACGACTTCCGCGACGGTCTCGGCATCGGCGAGGTCCGGGATCACCCGGGTGAGGTCGACCGTGCCCGCGGACTCGGGCTGCGGTTCGGCCGCGTAACCCGCGGCCAAATCCTCGTTGTCGAACAGCGCGTCACCCGCGCCCGGCCCGGTCATCGTCCCGCTCCGATCGGTTCGGCCGGGGCCGGTCTGCGCACGGCCTGATACACCTGCCTGCCATAGGTGAGCAGCTTCTGCCGCACCGGGAACAGACCCTGCGGACGCAGAATCATCATCACCACCAACGCGATACCGAAGTACAGATATTTGAGGTCGCCCAGCGACTGCGCGCCACCCTTGCGGAACAGCAGCACGCTGCCCAGCAGCAGCAGCGCCAGCACACCGGTCACCACCATGCCGGTGATCACACCGCGCCGTGGCCACACGCCGAGCCGGCCGGCCCACAGCCGCCAGGCGACGATCAGCGCGACGAACGCCGCGACATCGATCGCCAGCAGGACGTACCCGGTGGACTCGTTGCTGACCAGGTTCACCGACTGCAACCGCGCGGGCAGATAGGCGATGACGAACGCGCCGAAGATCACCCCGAGCTTGTTGCCCTGCCCGCCGATGACCACCGCGCACAGGAACAACATCGAGTTGATGATGTTGAAGCCGGTGGGATTGATGAACTGCACCTGCCCGGCGTAGATCGCGCCCGACATGCCGCCCACCGCGGCGCCGATCATGAATGCCCACAGCTTGAACTTGAACGTCGGCACGCCCATGATCTCGGCCGCGTCCTCGTCCTCGCGGATGGCCACCCAGGCGCGACCGACCCGGCTGCGCTCCAGGTTGCCGACCACCAGCAGCACCACGACCACCAGCGCCATGCCGAACCAGTACCAGTAGGTGCCGTAGCTGGCGCGGTCGAGCAGGTTGGCGCTGTCGGGGTCGCCGCTGTTTCCGCCGGAGAACACGCCCTCCGGTTTGCTCGCGGATTCGCCCACATGCGGGTAGGCCACACCCGACAGACCGAGGCTGCCGTTGGTGATCTCCGTGAGGTTCTCGGCGAGCAACCGGACGATCTCACCGAAGCCGAGGGTGACGATCGCCAGGTAGTCGCCGCGCAGCCGCAGCGTCGGCGAACCGAGGATCAGGCCGGACACCGCGGTCACCGCGACCGCGATCGGCAGGCACGCCAGCCACGCCCACTTCGGATCGAGCCAGCCGCCGTCGGTCTGGTTCCACGGGCTGTTGGGGCTGGTGAGCAGGCCGACGGTGTAGGCGCCGACCGCGTAGAAACCGACGTAGCCCAAGTCGAGCAGGCCCGCCTGCCCGACCACCACGTTGAGGCCGATGGCCAGCAGCGCGTACATCGCGACCTGGGCCATCACCAGGCCGAAGTTGTAGGAGGGGGTGTTCAGCAGTGGCGGCGGGAACAGCGGCAGCAGCGCGAGCAGAAGGAGGATCGGGACGCCGACGCCCCACTGCGCAGGCCTGCTCAGGCCGTCCCACCAGGTGCGGATCGCATCGCCGACGCCGCGGCGCGCGGTGTCCGGCGCGGAGGCCGTCTTGATCGTGTCGGTCATGCGCGCGCCCTTCCGAGACTTTCGCCGAGAATGCCGGTCGGGCGAACCATCAGCACCAGAACCAGCACCACGAACGCGACCACGTCACGCCACTCGGTGCCGAACAGGATCTGGCCGTACTGCTCCACCACGCCGAGCAGCAGGCCGCCGAGCAGCGCACCGCGAAGGTTGCCGATACCGCCGAGCACCGCGGCGCTGAACGCCTTGATGCCGAGGACGAACCCGCCGGAGTAGATGATCCCGTTCGGGATCTTCAACGTGAACAGCATCGCCGCCGCGCCCGCGAGCACGCCGCCGATGAGGAAGGTCAGCATGATGACCCGCTCGCGCGACACGCCCATCAGCGTCGCGGTGTCCGGATCCTGGGCGACGGCCCGGATGCCACGGCCGAACTTCGTCCGGTTGATCAGCACCTCGGTGGCGATCGCCAGCACCACCGCCGCCGAGACGATGAGCAGCATGATGTTGGTGACGTCCGCGCCGCCGAAACCGAACTGCACGGTGGGCTCGACCAGCCGGATCGGCTGCTGGGCGTTGGTACCACCGAGATCGGGGCGGATCTTCGGCAGAACGAAGTGCACCAGCTCCTGCAGCACGAACGACATGCCGATCGCCGTGATCAGGAAGGCCAGCGGTTTCGCGCCCCGTTTGCGCAAGGGCCGGTAGGCCACCCGCTCCAATCCGACGGCGGCGCCACCGGATACCAGCATGCCCACGATCATCGCCAAACCCAGATATACGACGGTGAGCACCACACCCTGGGTGTAAACGTCCGGACTCGCGACGAATCCGAAGATCATCAATCCGACCAATTGCCCGAACAACCCGAGCATGAAGATTTCCGAATGGGCGAAATTGATCAGGCGCAATACGCCGTAGACCAAGGTGTAGCCCACAGCGACCAACGCATAGATGGCGCCGTAGGTCACGCCGTCGACGGTCAGTCGCCAGAAACTATCGATCAATCCCTCGTAGTTGAAGTCGATCGAACCGGCAGCGAGTTGTATCCCACCGGCCGATAACGTTTGTTTCATTTATTTCTGCCCCTCATCCTTTCGCCCACCGAACAACGGCACGTACGGGGATTCGGATGAACCCCCGTACGTGCCGTTCGCCCGGGATCCGGGACTACTTGACCTCGTACACCCAGATCAGCGCGTTCGACAGTTCGCCGTTCGGGTTCCACTTGTACTGACGCGCGAGGCCGGCACCGTCGTACGTCCGTACATAGTCGAGCAGGTCCGGGCGGGTGACCTTACCGCTGTCGATGCCCTTGGCCAGGATCGTGGTCAGGTCGTACGCCTCGACGGAGTAGACGCCGGGCGCTTGGCCGTTGAGCGCCTTGTAGTCCTCGGCGAACTTCTCCGGGGCGGGACCACACGGGCACGACAGTTTCGCACCCTTGGCGGCGCTGCCCGCCTGGGCGACGAACTGCGGGTCGTTGGTGCCGTCGGCGGAGACGAAGACCGCCTTCACTCCGCCGGACTTCAACTGCTGGGCCAGCGGTGCGCCCTCGGAGTAGTAGCCGGAGTAGAAGATGGCGTCGGGATTCGCGGCCGCCACCTTGGTGACCGTCGCGGAGAAGTCCTTGTCGCCCTTCTTGATGCTGGCGGCGCACGCCGGATCGGCGGCGGCGCCGAGGCCCTCGGTGATCGACTTCGCCAGGCCGGTGCCGTAGTCGGTGTTGTCCTGGATGACGCAGACCTTCTTGTAGCCCGCGCCGTTGACCAAGTACTTCGCCACCGAGGGACCCTGTACGTCGTCGTTGGCGAGACCGCGGAAGAAGGTGGTCCAGCCGTTCTGGGTCAGCGTCGCGTTGGTCGCCGACGAGGTGACCGAGACGAGGCCGGCGTCGCTGAGGATCTTGCCGGTCGCCTTCGTCTCACCGGAGAAGGCGGGGCCGACCAGGCCGATGATCGAGCGGTCGTTGACGATCTGCGGAATCACCTGGGTGGCCTTCTGCGGGTCACCCTCGGTGTCGAACTGCTTCAACTCGATCTTGCAGCCCGGGTTGGCCTTGTTGTGCTTGTCCAGGGCGAGCTTGACGCCGTTGACGATGTTGATGCCGAGCGCGGCGTCGGGGCCGGTCAGCGCACCCGCCATCGCGATGGCCGTGCCCGGTGCGCAGGTCGCCTTGCCGTCGCCCGCGGGATCGGCCGCCGTGGCCGCGTCGGCCTTCGGCACTTCCTTGCCCTGCTGGTCGACCTGAAGAACCGGCTGGATGGACAGGCCACCCGCGCCGTTGGTGCCCGAGGAATCCGAACCGCTGCTGGTGGATTTGTCGCTACAACCGGTCAGCACCAGCGCGGCGGCGGCGCCGACGGCCAGAACAGCTCGCGTCGAGCGACTGCGCCATGTCGAACTAAGCACGTTTCACCTCATCTAAGTTCTGTGCTCCCCCGGGGTCGCCGAGGAGGCCGAACACATCAGCCCGGTCAGAACATAGCGTCGGTACGTTAGTTCCGCATCACATTCGGATCATGCGCGCGACATCGTTTCGAATTCTTCTTCACCACGACGTTTCGACTGCGTAAAATTTTCGCTACGCGGGCGCGATCACTTCGGTGTCAGGTTCTCCAACACGACCTCCGCGACCGCCTTCATCGTCGTGCGGCGGTCCATTGCGGTGCGCTGAATCCACTTGAACGCCTGTGGCTCCGAAAGGCCCTGCGTCTGCATCAGAACACCCTTGGCACGCTCGACCAGCTTGCGCGTCTCCAACCGCTCGGCGAGATTGGCGACCTCGCTCTCCAGCGCGGTGATCTCGTGGAAGCGGCTGGCCGCCAATTCGATGGCCGGCACCAGATCCGATTTCGTGAACGGCTTCACCAGGTAGGCCATCGCACCCGCGTCACGCGCCCGCTCCACCAGATCACGCTGGCTGAACGCGGTCAGGATGACCACCGGGGCAACACGTTTCGACGCGATCTCCGCCGCGGCGTCGATGCCGTCGCGGCGCGGCATCTTCACGTCCATGATGACCAGATCCGGCCGGTGCTCGACCGCGAGATCCACCGCCTGCTGGCCGTCACCCGCCTCACCGACCACCTGATAGCCCTCTTCGGTCAGCATCTCGACCAGGTCCATGCGGATGAGCGCTTCGTCTTCGGCGACGACGACCCGCTTCGCCCCGGCGTCCCGCTTGGTGCCGGCGCCCCCAGCTGCTGTGCTCATAGGTAGACCCCTCTGGTTCCGATGCCCTGTCCCGACCCAACCGAAAGAAAGCCGCGCTCGCACCGGGCGACCATCGGCCATCCATCGGGCTGTCGAGTGATGTAAAGAGTACCTTTCACTTCGGCATAGAACGCATATACCCTGCGCAAACCGTCTCCTCGCGCCGTAGAGGACAACCCATTCGCGTCCACGCCACCCGACCCGCTATAGTTGCCACCCGGTGCGCCGAGTTGGCGGAACTGGCAGACGCGACGGTCTCAAAAACCGTTGTCCGAAAGGACGTGTGGGTTCGAGTCCCACACTCGGCACTCGCTTTCGGGTGTCCCCTGCTCGCGGAGAGCGCTTGCAGGGGGCGCTCGTCATTTCTCTGGGGCGCAACCCCCAGCCCCGCTCGGCTGGGCTTCCTCCGACCCCCAAAGTGCGGGATCGCGTTGGGTGGGATGGTTCGAGTTCCTGACGCTCCGTCTCGGGGTTCGCCCCGTCTTCGGCGTCGAGCACGGCGAGGCTTGTACGGCGCTTTCGGCCGCGCGAACTACGGTCTACGGCCGGGCGCGCAGGGCTTCGCTTCACCGGTACGGGGTTTGCCCCGGCGTTACGGTCGATGGCGGTTTCCGTTCATAGTTTTCTTCAGAGCACGGGCTCCGTCAGCCCGGTGGCGGGGGTTCACGGCGGCGGGCGGTCGATCACGCGACGGTGAGGGTGCGGCAACCTGCCTTCATCGAACCGATTCGATCGCAGGATCGTTGACACGGACCCGGACACGGGGGCTCGCGCGATTCGCGCCCGCCGTCGCCTCACGCGGTGACCGGTTCTCCACCCACGGACGGGTCCACGCCCGGCCCCCGAGTCGAGCAGTCGTGCGCGAATCCACGTACTACAGCGGCGAATCCGAGTAGTCTACCCACGCTGTCATATCACAAAGCAATCACAAAGCAGCGTTTGAGCGTGTGAGCTCCGGGGTACAGCCATCAGGAGAATCGCATCGCACCACTCTTTCCGAGTGACGTACGTCGCAGGCCAGGAGCCGAAAGCGGCGCACTTCGTGTACGGCGTGCTACGAGCAGATGAATATGTTGTTCCCACATGTGGGACTAACGACTTCGGCCCTTCTGGTAGCTTCCGTGCCGTTTATCGTGTTCTGTATGCACGTCCTGTTCGTCTGCAACGGCAATGTTTGCCGATCGGTGATCGCCGAGCGGCTCACTCGCGCCCTCGCGGTCGAACACGATTTCCCCTATCTCACCGCCGAAAGCGCGGGAACCCGTGCCTTGGTGGGTTTTCCGGTCGAGCCGCTCGCCGCGCAGACCATCACCGGGCTCGGCGCGGACGCGAGCAACTTCCGGGCCCGTCGCCTGAAGCCGGAGATGATCGACAAGGCCGACCTGGTTCTCACGATGACCGAGCAGATTCGCGAACAAGCGATCGATCTGGCCTTCGGTGCGGGCGCGCGCACCTTCACGCTGCTGGAGGCCGGCCGCATCGCGCACGTCACCGGCGCGCGCACGGTCGCCGAATTGCACCGGGCGCGTAACGACCTCTCGCTGGTCGGGCGGGAGAACATCGCCGACCCGGTCGGGCTGTCCGCCCAAGCGTTCTGCGAAGTCGGCGACCGTATCGCCGAGACGCTCGTGCCGCTGCTGCTGGCGCTCGCCCCGCACGAGCAGCCGCGCTGGCCGCACGACGAGCGCCGGGGGCTGGTGATCCGCCCCGGCGGCGCGCCTGCACCGCTGGCGACCTTCCTCGCCGCCCAGCGCACCCGCTGACCGCCGGAGCGGCGACCGCACCGGACGCGCCCGGATACCCCGCGTATCAACCTGTTACCACGCGGCTGTGTCCATTTCCGCCCCCGACGCACTAAACTCCCGCCGGACACCATAATCCGCCGTTGCTGCGTCGACACAGGACAGGAAGAAGACATGCCGAAACGCATTTCGGATGTTTCGCTCCATGTTTATGTGACACCGGAAATGCTCGAACGCGTCGTCGATACCGTGCGCGAGGTGGTGGACGATCACCTCGCCGACCGTGACGTATTCGCCTGGCGCTTCACTTTGCCGGTCGACTCCGACGACCCGGCCCACGCTGCGCTCGCGAGCAGCTGCCCCACGGATCCGCCGGACGGTATCACCGGCCGCCGCGGCACCTACGAAATCGCGCTCAGTTTGGTCGGCGCGCCGGACCAGCTGACCGACGCCGACACGGCCGCACTGGAACACCAATTGCTGCATGCCGTCTCGGGGCTGGCGCGAACCGAGCCGGAAGGCGGGATCCCGGTCTCGATCCGCGCATCGCAACGCACCGACGTCGACCTGGACATCGATCGCGACCGCGAGCTGCTGTAGTCCTAGCGCCGCGGCGGGAAGTGGCGGATGAGTCCCTCTTGCACCGTGGTGGCCAGCAGATCGCCGCTGCGGGAGTAGAAGCGGCCGGTCGCCAGGCCCCGAGAGCCCGCGGCCACCGGCGACTCGGTGCAGTACAGCGCCCACTCGTCGAAACGGAACGGACGGTGGAACCAGATCGAATGGTTGACCGTGGCCGCGACGATGCGGTCCAGACCCCACGACAGCCCGTGCGTGGTGATGATCGAGTCCAGCACCGTGGTGTCGGACGAATAGCCCAGCGTCGCCACATGGACCAGCGGATCATCGGGCAACCTGCCGTCCGCGCGCATCCACACGCGGTTGTGGTTGAGCCGCTCCCCCGTGCCCTTGAGAATCCAAGCCGGATCGTTGGTGTAACGCATGTCGATCGGATGCGGCGCCTTGACGAACATCTCCAGCTTGTCCTCCAAGCCTTCGAAGCTCTCCTCGACCCGCGGCAGCGTCTCCGGATCCGGCACCTCCGGCTGGGCGTGCGCGTGCTCGAGCCCCGTGCCCCAATCCTGGAACGCGGCGAGCATCACGAACAGCTCCTGGCCGTCCTGGCTGGCGGTCACGGTGCGGTTGGCGAACGCGCGACCGTCGCGATGCCGGTCCACCCGGTACTCGATCGGCTTCTTCACATCGCCGCCGCGCACGAAATGCGCGTTCACGGCGTGCACCGGACGGTCACCGACCGTCCGGCCCGCCGCGATGATGGCCTGCGAGACGAGCTGACCGCCGAAGGTCCGGCTCCACACCTTTTCCGGGTGCTGGCCGACGAACACGTCTTCGTCCATCTGCTCGAGATCGAGCAGACCCAGCAGCACATCCAGGTCGGAGCGCGGCGCGTGCGGATCCGCGCTATCGACGGGGCTGCTCAGGGAAGCACTCACTAATGGTCCTCCTCACCGATTCGGTGAACGTGGATCAGGTTGGTGGACCCGACGGTACCGGGCGGCGACCCGGCGACGATGACCACCAGGTCACCCTTCTGGTATCGGTCCATCGACAGAAGTGCTACATCCACCTGGTGGATCATGGCGTCGGTGCTGTCGACCGTCGGCACGATGAAGGTCTCGGTGCCCCAGGTCAGCGCGAGCTGGCTGCGCACCTCCGGCAGCGGCGTGAACGCCAGCAACGGCAGCGGAGTGTGCAGCCGGGCCAGGCGGCGCACCGTGTCGCCCGACTGGGTGAACGCGACCAGCGCCTTGGCGTTGAGCCGCTCGCCGATGTCGCGGGCGGCGTAGGAGATCACGCCGCGCTTGGTCCGCGGCACGTGGGTCAGCGGTGGCACCCGGGTCGATTCGGTTTCCACGGCGTGCACGATGCGGGCCATCGTGCGCACCGTCTCGATCGGATACTTCCCCACCGAGGTCTCACCCGACAGCATGACCGCGTCGGCGCCGTCGAGCACCGCGTTCGCCACGTCCGAGGCCTCGGCGCGGGTAGGGCGGGAGTTCTCGATCATCGATTCCAGCATCTGCGTGGCGACGATGACCGGCTTGGCGTTCTCCCGAGCCATCTGGATGGCGCGCTTCTGCACGATCGGCACCTGCTCGAGCGGCAGTTCCACACCGAGGTCGCCGCGCGCGACCATCACCGCGTCGAAAGCCAGGACCACGGCCTCCAGATTGTCGATCGCCTCCGGCTTCTCCAGCTTGCCGATCACCGGCACCCGGCGGCCCACCCGGTCCATCACGTCGTGCACCAGTTCGACGTCGGACGGGGACCGCACGAACGACAGCGCGATGAAGTCCACGCCGAGCTTCAACGCGAACTCCAGGTCTTCGATGTCCTTCTCCGAGAGCGCGGGCACCGACACGTCCATGCCGGGCAGCGACACGCCCTTGTTGTTGGACACCGGGCCGCCCTCGGTGACCCGGCAGACCACGTCGTTGCCGTCGACGCCGGTGACGATGAGGCCCACCTTGCCGTCATCGACCAGCAGGCGGTCGCCGGGCTTGGCGTCCTGCGCCAGTTCCTTGTAAGTGGTGGACACGCGGTCGTGGGTCCCGTCGACATCCTCGACGGTGATGCGGACCTCTTCGCCCGTCGCCCAGACGGTTTTGCCTTCCAGGAAGCGGCCCAGGCGGATCTTGGGACCCTGCAGGTCGGCGAGGATGCCCACCGCCCGGCCGAGGTGGTCGCAGGCCTGACGCACCTTCTTGTAGTTCTCGGCATGGTCGCTGTGCTCGCCGTGGCTGAAGTTCAGCCGAGCCACGTCCATGCCGCTCTCGACGAGTTCGCGGATACGGTCCTCGGTGGCAGTGGCCGGGCCGAGCGTGCACACAATCTTCGTCCGTCGCATCACGAGTAGAGCCTAGTCCCGCTCGGTGGGCAGGTCCCGCCGTGGCCACGGTGAAACCTTGGTGAAAAATATGAACGACGGCTGTGCGGCAGGTACAAACGGATACTCATCGGGCGACATGACGGGCCAACCTCGTTTCCAGCCGGGTCTGCCCGAACCCGAGGATGAGGCAGATCACCCAGTAATACAACGCCGCGACCCCGTAGAGCGCGAAGAAATCGAACGTCGGCGCGGCGGCGAGCTGGGCCACGCGCAGCAATTCGGTCACCAGGATGGTCGAGGCCAGCGAGGTGTCCTTCACCAGAGAGATCAGCGTATTCGACAGCGGCGGCACGGCGATCCGCGCGGCCTGCGGCAGGATGATCATCCGCAGCAGCAGAGGGTAGGACATGCCGAGCGCCTGCGCCGCCTCCCATTGCCCCGTGGCGACGCTCAGAATGGCGGCCCGTACCACTTCGGCCGCGTAACCGCCGACGTTGAGGCTGAACGCGATCACCGCGGCGGGAAACGGATCGATCACCAGGCCGAACTGCGGCAGCGCGTAGAACACGATGAACAACTGCACCAGCAGCGGTGTGCCGCGAATGATCGAGATGTAGCAGCGGGCCGCCGCCGACAGCGGCCACATCGGCGACATCCTGGCCAGTGCGACGAACAGCGCGAGCACCAGGCCGATGGCGAAGCTGATTGCGGTGAGCGGCAGGGTCTTGGTGAGGGTGGCCTGCAGCATCGGCCACAGGTTGTGCCAGATGAGTTCCCGGGTGGCGGCGTCCATGAATGATGTCGGCTACTGGCTGACGTCGGTCCCGAAATACTTCTCGGAGATCTTCGCCAGCGTGCCGTCGGCGCGCAGCTGGTTCAGCGCGTTGTCCACGTCGGTGATCAGCGCATCGCCCTTGCGCGCCGCGAACGCCTGCTTGCTCACCGATCCGGTCCGGCCGGCGATCTTCACACTCGTGTCACCGGTCTTCTTGGTGAATTCTGCGACCGCGAGGCTGTCGTTGACGGTGGCGTCCACGCGGCCGTTCTTCAGTAGCTGGATCGCCTGCACGAAGCCTTCCACGGCCTCGACCTTCGCGCCCGCGTCGGTGGCGACCTTGCTCCAGTTGCTGGTGGCCGACTGCGCGCAGGTCTTCCCGGTGAGGTCGGCCAGCCCGGTGACGGCGTTGTTGTCGGCACGGGTGACGATCACGCCGGCCGAGGTGGTGTAGGGCGCCGACAGCGCGTATTTCGTCGTGCGCTCGTCGTTGACGGTCACCTGGTTCGCCACCAGATCGAAGCGCTTGGACTCCAGACCGGCGAAGATGGCGTCCCACGGCGTCTGCACGAATTCGACCTTCTTGCCGAGTTTGTCGCCGACCGCCTGGATCACCTCGACGTCGTAGCCGGTGAGCTTGCCGTCGGAGCCCTGGAAGCTGAACGGGGCGTAGGTGCCCTCGGTGCCGACCTTCAGCACGTTGGGGTCGCTGCCGCCGCACGCGCTCAATCCGGAGGCGGCGACGATGGCGAGCATGACGGCGGCGAACAGCTTACGACGCACGGGATCCCTCTCCTCGGTGCGTGGAGCTCCACACACGGCAGGCGAATCCGGTCATGCTACGCCCGGACCGTCGTCAGCGACAGTATCGCGATCATGGTGCGCGGAAGGGTTGCGCGCAGCGCTGCGACGACCGGGAGGCGGGCGCCCGCTCCCGCCTCCCGGTTCTGCCGAGAGCGACGCGGGTCAGTCGCGCAGCGGGCGACCGTCGCTGTCGGGCACCTTGCCGGTGAGCATCAGCACTCCGTCGATGATGCCCCAGATCCAGCCGACGGTGAAGCAGGTGAGGATGCTGACCACCAGCTGGGCTATGCCCAGGCCGGTGTATCCGAGGTAGAAGCGGCCGACGCCGAAGCTGCCCAGGAAGATCTGCAGGAGCCCCGCGACCAGTTTCTGCTTGTCCGACAGCGGTACACCGAAAGGGTCACGCCCCCAGGGTGCCTCCGGGTCGTTGGGGTTGTAGCCCTGCGGCCCGACCGGATACGAGGCGGGCGGGTAGCCGCCCGGCTGCTGACCGTACGGATCGACGGGCTGGCCGTACTGCGGCTGCCCGTAGGGATCCGACGGCGGGCTGTACGGTGCCTGGCTCTGCGCGTCCAGCGGCTTGGTGAGATCAGGACCGGTGCCGGGCGGGCCGTACTGCGGTCCACCGGCGCCCGGATTCTGCTGGTAAGGGTCGGTCACTCAGATCCTCCTCAGTAGTGCGGGCACCCTCATGTCGGCTCCCCGGCTCCGCGGGGATGGCCGAACTGCCGCTCGCGACGATCAGAAGCCATTGTCGCCGGGATCGACCGGGTTGTCGCCCCAGTGGCATTCGGCCCGCGCACAGTTATCGCGGCCGGTCGCCCCAACGTTGCCGCAGAAGGAAACTCACAGCCGACGGCAACGGATCAGGTCGGGAACCGCCTGCGTCGGCGCACCGGCCCGTGCCGAAATCAGCTCTTGTCGGAGGCCGTCTTTCCCGAATCCGTGTTCTCCGAGGCGGTCTGAGCGGACTCGGCGGCCTGCTTCGCACCGGACTCGGCATCGGTCACGGCGCTCTCGGACGCGACGGCATCGGCATCGGTCGCGGGTTCGCCGGTGTGCGAGACCTTCCCGGGCGCCGCACCGGCCGCGCGCAGGGCGCGGATCTGCCACGGCCACGGCCGCGGGCTCGCGCCGGGTTGGAGCTGCTCGGGCGTCTCGCGACCCTTCGTCGCGAACACGAAGTAGGCGATCGCACCCACGAACACGACGGCCGAGGTGAACGAGTTGATCCGGATGCCCGCGATCTTCGTCGCCTCGTCGGCGCGCATCAACTCGACGAAGAAGCGTCCGAAGCAGTAGCCGGCCACATACAGCGCGAACAGTCGGCCGTGGCCGATCCGGAAACGCTTGTCCACGTACACCAGCAACAGGACGACGAGCACATTCCACAGCAGTTCGTACAGGAAGGTGGGATGCACGATCTTGTCGACCACGCCGGTGGAGGCGCCGTTCATCATGTCGAGCCTGCCGTCGTCACCCACCCGCCGGTAGATCTCCAGGCCCCACGGCAGGTCGGTCTCGCGTCCGTACAGTTCCTGGTTGAAGTAGTTGCCGAGCCTGCCGATGGCCTGGGCCAGCAGGATCGGCGGGGCGACCGCGTCGCCCAAGGCGGGCAATGGGATTCGGTACACCCGGCAGCCGATCCACGCGCCGATGCCACCCAGCAGCACCGCGCCCCAGATGCCGAGCCCGCCTTGGTAGATCTTCAGCGCGTCGACCGGATTCCCGTCCGCGCCGAAGTACTTCTGCCAATCGGTGGCCACGTGGTAGAGCCTGCCGCCGACCAGGCCGAAGGGCACAGCGAACATCGCGACGTCCAGGATCGCGCCGGGCTGTCCGCCGCGTGCGCGCCAGCGCCGTTCGCCCCACCAGATCGCGACGACGATGCCGAGGATGATGCACAGGGCGTACGCCCGCAGGGGGAACGGCCCCAACTGCCACACGCCCCGCGCGGGGCTGGGGATGTAGGCCAGCACGGCGCCGCTGACGCCGCCGTCGGCCAGGACACTGTCTGCGAGGACTCGTAACGTCACGGGGTCACCGTAGCGGAGAAGCTCGGCCGCCACGCCACCACCGCACCGCCCTCGTCGTGGCAGGGCGCGCCATCGCGACGCCAGGACGCGCCCGCCCACCCGTTGCCCCTCGTCGCGGCGAGCGCGATCGCTGATCCCGGATCATGACGGCGACCCGGACGCGAGCGGCGAGCCGACGAGCCGACGAACCGACGAACCGACGAGCCGACGAGCCGACGAGCCGACGAGCCGACGAGCCGACGAGCCGACGAGCCGACGAGGGCAGCCCACCATGCGGATGGCCGAGGCGCGTTCCGGTAGTACCGCGGCATTCACCCGGCAGTACACCGCCCGGCCGATCCGCCTCTCTAGGACGCCACGGTGGCCGAGCGCACGCCTTCGGCGAGTTCCGCCGTTAGTGCACGGACGGCGTCGAGGCCGTCTCCCGCCGCGCTCACCAAAGCCGAGCCCACGATGACGCCATCGGCGTAGGACGCGATTTCGGCGGCCTGCGCACCCGAGCGAACGCCGAGACCGACGCCGATCGGAATGTCGGAGTGAGCCCGGACCCGCGCGCACAGCGCGGGCGCGGCCGAGGACACCACGTCACGCGCACCGGTGACGCCCATGGTCGAGGCCGCGTAGACGAAGCCGCGACTGGCCTCGAGCGTTTTCACCAGACGCTCCTCGGTGGACGACGGCGCGACCAGGAAGATGCGGTCCAGGTTGTGCGTGGACGAGGCGACGAACCAGTCGTCGGCCTCCTCCGGAATCAGGTTCGGGGTGATGATGCCCGCGCCGCCCGCGGCGGCCAGATCACGCGCGAAGCGATCCACGCCGTACTTGAGCACGGGATTCCAGTAGCTCATCACGACGGCCTTGCCGCCCGCGCCGGAGATCGCCTCGACCACCGTGAACACGTCGCGCACCCGCACGCCGCCACGCAGCGCCTGCTCGGCGGCGGCCTGGATGGTCGGTCCGTCCATCACGGGATCGGAGTAGGCGACGCCGACTTCGATGATGTCGCATCCGGCTTCGACCATGGCGCGCACGACCTCGATCGACCCGGCCAGATCGGGGTAGCCCGCGGGCAGGTAGCCGATCAGCGCCGCGCGACCCTCGGCGCGGCAGGCGGCGAAGGTGTTCGCCAAGCGGGACTGCTGGCTCACCGGCCCTCCTCCTTCGGCTCGTCGAACAGCCCGAACCACCGCGCTGCCGTGTCCATGTCCTTGTCACCGCGGCCCGAGAGGTTCACCAGGATGATCGCGCCCGGGCCGAGTTCCTTGCCCAGTTGCAGCGCGCCCGCCACCGCGTGCGCCGACTCGATCGCGGGAATGATGCCCTCGGTGCGGCTGAGCAGCAGCAGCGCGTCCATCGCCTCGCCGTCGGTGATCGGCCGGTACTCGGCACGGCCGATGTCTTTGAGGTAGGCGTGCTCCGGGCCGACACCCGGGTAGTCCAGGCCCGCCGAGATCGAATGCGACTCGATGGTCTGCCCGTCCTCGTCTTGCAGCAGGTACGAGTAGGCGCCCTGGAACGCCCCCGGCGTGCCGCCGGTGAAGGTGGCCGCGTGCCGGCCGGTGTCGACGCCGTCACCGGCCGCTTCGTAGCCGATCAGCCGGACGTCGGCGTCGTCGAGGAACGCGTGGAAGATGCCGATGGCGTTGGATCCGCCGCCGACGCAGGCGACGACCGCGTCGGGCAGTCCGCCGGTGGCGGCCTGCACCTGGGCGCGGGCCTCCATGCCGATGATGCGCTGGAAATCGCGCACCAGCATCGGGAACGGGTGCGGGCCCGCGGCGGTGCCGAAGCAGTAGTAGGTGTCGTCGGCGTTGGTCACCCAGTCGCGCAGGGCCTCGTTGATGGCGTCCTTGAGGGTCTGCGAGCCGGAGGTCACCGAGATCACCTCGGCGCCGAGCAGGCGCATGCGCGCCACATTCAGCGCCTGGCGGGCGGTGTCGACCGCGCCCATGTAGACGACGCAGTCCAGGCCGAGCAGCGCGCAGGCGGTCGCCGTGGCGACGCCGTGCTGGCCGGCGCCGGTCTCCGCGATCACCCTGGCCTTGCCCATCCGCTTGGCGAGCAGCGCCTGACCGAGCACATTGTTGATCTTGTGCGAGCCCGTATGGTTCAGGTCTTCGCGCTTGAGCAGGATGCGCGCGCCGCCCGCGTGCTCGGCCAGGCGCGTGCACTCGAACACCGGCGAGGGGCGCCCGGTGTAGTCGCGCTGCAGCCGGTCGAGCTCGTTGAGGAAGGACTCATCGATCCGGGACTTCTCGTATTCGGCGGTCACCTCCTCGATGACGGCCATCAGCGCCTCGGGGACGTGCCTGCCGCCGTAGACGCCGAAGTGCCCGCCCACGTCGGGCTCGTGTCCGCTGCGCTGGGCGATGCCGTCGCTGGCTTGAGGTACCGCCACGCCGGTCACCGGCCCCGCCGTGCCGGCTTGGGGCAGGACGGGTGGGTGCCCGCGGTCACCAGTTCCGAGACCGCGGCGCGAGGGTCGCCGCTGGTCACAAGGCCCTCGCCGACGAGAACGGCGTCCGCGCCCGCGCCCGCGTAGGCCAGCAGGTCGGCGGTGCCGCGGATGCCGGATTCGGCGATCCGGATGACCTCGGTGGGCAGTCCGGGCGCGATCCGCGCGAACACGTCGCGGTCGACCTCGAGCGTCTTGAGGTTGCGGGCGTTCACGCCGATCACCGACGCGCCCGCCTCCAGTGCGCGGTCGGCTTCCTCCTCGGTGTGCACCTCGACCAGCGCGGTCATGCCCAGCGACTCGGTGCGGTCGATCAGGGAGGACAGCACGTCCTGCTCCAGCGCCGCGACGATCAGCAGGATGACGTCCGCGCCGTGTGCGCGCGCCTCGTGGATCTGGTACGGGCCCACGACGAAGTCCTTGCGCAGGATCGGGATGCTCACCGTGGCGCGGACCGCGTCCAGGTCGTCGAGCGACCCGTTGAAGCGGCGGCCCTCGGTGAGCACGCTGATGATCCGCGCGCCGCCGTCCTCGTAGGACTTGGCCAGGCTCGCCGGGTCCGGGATGTCGGCCAGCTCGCCCTTGGACGGACTTGCCCGCTTGACCTCGGCGATCACGCCGATGCCGTCCTCGAGCAGCGCCGCGCGGGCGTCCAGCGGCGCGGGCGCCGCCGCGGCGGCCGCCTTGACCGCCTGGAAGTCGAGAAGGGCTTCCCGAGCGGCCACATCCGCGCGGACCCCGTCGAGAATCGAGTCGAGTACCGTCATCTGGCTCGAATCCTTTCTGGGGAGACGGACTTGCTACCTGAGAATCCCCCCAGGCGCTGTCTCACCGATGCTGACAAAGAATAAATGGACCTACCGGGCGCGGATGCGCCGGGGCTCGGGTTGAACCATGCGGAAGGGCTCGGCGCAAGGTGGCACCCGCCACACCCGCCGCGCGAGAACAGCTCAGCGGCCACGTCGTTCCGCCTCACCGTGCTCCGGGTCCGCCGGACCCGACTGCCCGGCTGCGGGCTCGTCGGTCGGGTCGGTACCCGCGTCCAGCGCGTCCCACAGCACGCGTTCGGACAGCTGGGGCGAGGACGCCTCGTCCGGGGACTGCGCGCGCCGCTGCGTGACCTCCTCGGTAGCGGCGGCACGCCGGGAGACCGGGTTGTCGTACTTGCCGGACAGCCGCGCCGCCTCGGCGGGCATCCGGGCGAGTAGCGCGCCCGCTCCGAACGCGGCGACCGCGCCGAGCAGCGCGAGCACGGCCGGGAACGCCGACGTGGTCGCCGTCTCCACCTGCGCGCGCGCCGGAAGCTCGGCGAGAGTCGCGGCCCGCTCGGCGATCTTGCCTGCCTCGGTGAGCAGCGCGAACGCGGGCACCGCGGCCACCGCCGCGACCAAGGCGATCAGCACGCCGACCACGCGGCGCAACCAGCCCCTGGTGGCCAGCACGGCCGCGATCGACGCGAGTAGCACCAGCGCGAGCGGCGTGAGCGCGCCGAACCAGACCCCGCCGTCGAGGTTGTCGGTGCGGGGCTGGGTGAGGCCGTCGGAGGAGTTGACGCTCACCCAGGTCATCCGGGACGACGCCCACAGCGCGGCGGCGGCGACAGCGAGCAACGCGACCGCGGCCACGGGGTATCGGCGGCCCGACTCGGTTACCGTGCCCGGCGCCTCGGTGCGGGCGGTGGAATCCCCCGCCGCAGGGCCGTTGGTGTCCGGTGCGGGCTCCCGAGCCCGGCCCGGTTCGTCTTCGGAGTGGGCAGCCGTCATAGCGGTCCGCCGTCCGCCGCACCGGGCTCCGTGCCGTAGGCCCGCATCGTTCCGGCCGCCGCGACCGCTTTCAACACCGCCATCGCCTTGTTGCGCGATTCCACGTCCTCGTATTCCGGATCCGAGTCCGCGACCACGCCCGCACCCGCCTGTACGTAGGCCGTGCCGTCCTTCAGCAGCGCGGTGCGGATGGCGATGGCGGTATCGGCGTCACCGGCGAAGTCCAGGTACCCGACGACGCCTCCGTAGACGCCGCGCCGGGTCGGTTCGAGTTCCTCGATCAGCTCCATCGCGCGCACCTTGGGGGCGCCGGACAAGGTGCCCGCCGGGAAGCACGCCCGCACCGCGTCCAGCGCGATCCGGCCGGGCGCCAACCGGCCCGATACCGTGGACACCAGGTGCATGACATGGCTGTAGCGCTCGATGTGCCGGTATTCGGTGACCCGCACGGTGCCCGGCTCGCACACCCGGCCCAGGTCGTTGCGGCCGAGGTCGACGAGCATGAGGTGCTCGGCGTTCTCCTTCTCGTCGGCGAGCAGGCCCTTCTCCAGCAGCAGGTCCTCTTCCTCGGTGCCGCCCCGCCAGCGAGTGCCCGCGATCGGATGGGTTGTCGCAACACCGTCTTTCACGGTCACCAGCGATTCGGGGCTCGAACCGACGATGGAGAACGCGGTGCCGCCCTGGCCGTCCGGGATGTGCAGCAGATACATGTACGGGCTCGGATTGGACGCGCGCAGCATCCGGTACAGGTCGATCGGCGCCCCGTCGTAGTCCATCTCGAAACGCTGGGACAGCACCACCTGGAACGCCTCGCCCGCCTCGATCTCCTTGATCAGGCGGCGTACGCCCGCGCCGAATTCCTCGGTGGTGCGCTTGCGCCGGTACCGCGGCTCGGGCTGGTCGAAGACCGACACGGTGGATTCGGCGGGCGCGCCGAGCGCGGCGGTCATCCGGTCCAACCGGGCCACCGCGTCGTCGTAGGCCTCGTCGACGCGCTCATCGGTGCCGTTCCAGTTGACCGCGTTGGCGATCAGCGTGATGGCGCCCTCGTGGTGGTCGAACGCGGCCAGGTCGGTGGCCAGCAGCAGGACCATCTCCGGCAGGCGCAGATCGTCCAGCGCCAGGCTGGGCAGCCGCTCGATCCGGCGCACCGCGTCGTAGCCGAGGTACCCGACCATGCCACCGGTCAGCGGCGGCAGTCCGGGCAAGCGCTCGGTGCGCAGCAGCTCCAGCGTCTCGCGCAGCGCGACCAGCGGATCGCCGCCGGAGGGCGCGTCGGCCGGGAGGCTGCCCAGCCAGGCCGCCTCGCCGTCCACGACGGTCAGCGCCGACGGGCTCCCCGCGCCGATGAACGACCAGCGCGACCACGACCGGCCGTTCTCCGCGGACTCGAACAGGAAGGTGCCCGCCCGATCGCCCGCGAGCTTGCGGTAGGCCGACAGCGGAGTCTCGGAGTCCGCCAGGACCTTTCGGGTCACCGGGACCACCCGGTGCTCCGCGGCCAGCTGGTGGAACTGTTCGCGGGTCGTGGTGGTGGGAGTGGACGCACCTGACATGCACTCATCATCCCAGGCCGCGCCGATCGGCCGGTGAGCGGTGCCGGTGACACGAGGACGGACGCGACAAACCCGACAAATCAGGTCGACCGTCCGGTTCTCACGCGGTCACCGAAGGTGTGGCGGCGCTCACTACACTCGCGGCGTTCCACGTCGCACGCGGTAACCATCTCGAGAGGAGACAACTGATGTACCCCTCGCACTCGGTAGCGCCCGAGGGTCCTCGGCACATCCCGAACCACAGCGTCCCGCGCCCGCACGCCTCGCGCACAGCGGGCACCGGCCGGCCGAGCTACCCGCAAGACGTCCCGAGCAACGCGCTCGCGTCCTTCGTCACCTACGTCAAAGCACTGGAGTCCCTGGACAAGAACCGTTTCCCCGACGAATACGCCGGCCACAGCGACCGCATCAAGGAGCTTCGGCCGTTCCTGCGGGCCCACGGCATCCTCGATGTGATGGCGATCAAGAACCCTGAGGTGGCAGCGCTCATCGGCGCGTAGCCGCCACACCCTCGGCTCGTGCCCGGTCACCGGCGCGGCGATCGGATCGCAGGCGCCGCCTCCACGGGCACGAGCAACGGAGCGTGCTTCTTCATGACCTCCCCGCGCACGACCGGCGATACCCGATTCGACCAAGCGACCCGTAGTGTTCCCGGGTATGCAGCAAGGACAGCTCGCCCCCGATTTCGAGCTTCCCGATCAGTCCGGCACCCCCCGCTCGCTCGATGCGCTGCTGGCGGACGGCCCACTGATCCTCTTCTTCTATCCCGCGGCCAATACACCCGTGTGCACGGCCGAGGCCTGTCACTTCCGTGACCTCGCCGCCGAATTCGCCGCGCTCGGCGCCACCTGCGTCGGCATCAGCACCGACAACGTGGACACCCAGGCCGGCTTCGCCGACAAGCAGCGCCTCGGCTACCCGCTGCTCTCCGACGCCGACGGTGCCGTCGCCGCGAAATTCGGAGTCAAGCGCGGGCTGCTCGGCAAACTCGCGCCGGTGAAGCGGCAAACGTTCGTCATCGACACCGACCGCACCATTCGCAAGATCATCACCGGCGAGTTGCGCGCCGCGGTGCACGCCGACGAAGCCCTGAACTACCTGCGTACCAGGTAGCCCGCGCGGCGCGCCGCGACCGCGCAGCCGCTGCCGGGCCTAGGCTGGCTCCATGACTTCGACGGAGGTTCAGCCGGGCGGGCGCAAACCTACCGCAGCCGTCTGGCGCACCCGGATCATCGGCGGTGCCGCGCTGTTGGCCGTCCTCGTCGTCCTCTACTTGATCCTGTCCGCGTTCATCCCCCGCTGGTGGGCGCAGCGGTTGGGGTCGATGGTGCACGGCAGTTTCGCGAAAGGCATCGGCTGGGGTCTGTTCTTCGGCGGGATGTGCACCGTCGTCACGCTTTTCCTGTTGCTGTTCGCCGTGCTGGTATGGCGGCGCAAAGGAGGCAGGTTCCTCGCCGGTGCGGCCGCGGTCGTCGCGATCCTGTTCGCGCTGCCCAACCTGATGACGCTGACCATCGTGCTCGGCAACAGCAGTGCCGCCCACGCGGGCGAACGGATCCTGGATGTCGACGCGCCCGCCTTCCGCGGCGCCGCGCTCACCGGCGCCGTCATCGCGACGCTCCTGCTCCTCCTGGCGGTCGCGCTGTTGCTGCTGCGCAGGTGGCGGCGCACGCACCCGCGTCAGCCGAAGGCCGAGGACACACCGCCGGACAGCGTGTGAGTGAACTCACGTCATACAGCATCTTTATGACGGTCGAGCGAAGTCGTGGCAAACTCGTTGTCGCGGGTGACTGTGCACAAGCTTCTCGACAATCACTAGGACAACGAACAAAACCACGTCACTTGGCTTGAAAGAAGGCACACAGTGACGAAGTGGCTCGATCCGGTCGAACAACGCGCTTGGCGTGCGATCGTGGCGCTGATGACCCGGCTGCCGGGAACTCTGGACACCCAGCTCCAGCGCGAGTCCGGTGTGACGCATTTCGAGTACTGGGTATTGACCCTGCTGTCGGAGGAACCGGGCCACCGACTGCAGATGAGTGAGCTTGCCCACAAGGCAAATGCATCGCTATCGCGCTTGTCGCATGTGGTGTCCAAGCTGGAGCGCATGGGCTGGGCGCAGCGCTCGGCGACCGCGGGACGGCGTGGCGTGCATGCCGTGCTCACCGACGACGGGTACCTGAAGGTCGTGGAGGCCGCGCCCGGATACCTTGCGGCCGTCCGGCACCTGGTCTTCGACGGCTTGGACGACGCCCAGAAGGCCCAGGTCGCCGAACTCGGCGAACTACTGGCCGAGCGGCTCGCCGACGCGCTCGACAAGCTCGGCGGACTCACCCAGGCGAGCCGGGACGACCAGCGTCCGACCGGCGGCTAGCCCGGCGCCGGTCAGGACCGCGGGGCCAGGAGCACATCGGAGTCGAAGCAGGTGTGCGTGCCGGTGTGGCAGGCCGCCCCCTGTTGATCGACGACCAGCAGGATGGTGTCGCCGTCACAATCCAGCCGCACCTCGTGCACATACTGGGTGTGGCCGGAGGTCTCCCCTTTCACCCAGTACTGCCGGCGGGAGCGCGAATAGTACGTCGCCTTACGGGTTTCCAGCGTGCGCGCCAGCGCCTCGTCGTCCATCCACGCGACCATCAGCACGTCACCGGTGGCGCGTTCCTGCGCGACAGCCGACACCAGCCCGGCGTCGTTGCGCTTGAGACGGGCGGCGATAGCGGGATCGAGACTCATGGCACCGTTATAACAGGGGCGCCTTGGCCCGGAGTACGCGGTCAGCGCACCCGCGAGCGCTGGAGTTCCCTGAGCAGCTCCCAGGTGCGCCGCTGGTCCTCCGGGGTTGTCAGATCGGTCTGCGAAAACACCACTTCCCTCGCACCTGCCGCGAAGTGTTCCGCGACACGGGCCGCGATCAGCTCCTCGTCACCGATCACCACGAGATCCGCCGCCCGCGCCCGCACCGGACAACGCGATCACCCGGGCGTAGGACGGGATGTCGTCGTAGAACGACGTCTGGGCCGCCGCCGCACGCGCGGTGTCGAGGTCGGCGGTGACCACACCGGGGACCAGGACGGTGACCCGCGGCGCGGGCCGGCCCGCCCGACCGGCCGCGGCGGTGAGCGGCGCGACGATGTGCTCGGCCGGCGCACCGGGGCCGACCAGGAAGGGCAGGACGCCATCGGCCAGTTCACCGGTGACGCGCACCGCCTGCGGTCCCATGGCGGCCACCAGGATCGGCACAGGTGGACGCGCCCCGGCCACCGCGGCGGGCAGCGGGACGGCAGCGGTGAGCGTCTCGCCGTGGAAATCCACCGTGCGCGAACCGCCTTCCGGCTCGGCGGATTCCCGCTGGCCGCTACCTGATGACGATCTTCTCCGCCCGCATCGAATCCTTGACCTGGCCGATGGTGAGGTCGCCGAAGTGGAACACACTGGCCGCGAGCACCGCGTCGGCGCCCGCGTGCACGGCCGGGGCGAAGTGCTCGACCGCGCCCGCGCCCCCGCTGGCGATCACCGGGACCGTGACGGCCGCCCGCACGGCACGGATCATCGGCAGGTCGAAACCGGCTTTGGTGCCGTCGGCGTCCATCGAGTTGAGCAGGATCTCGCCGACACCGAGTTCAGCGCCGCGCACCGCCCATTCGACGGCGTCGATACCGGTGCCGCGTTTGCCGCCGTGCGTGGTGACCTCCCAGCCGGAGGGCGTGTCCGGCTGCTCCTCCGGCACGGTGCGCGCGTCCACCGACAGCACGATGCACTGGGAGCCGAATCGCTCGGACATCTCGCGCAGCACCTCCGGCCGCGCGATGGCGGCGGTGTTCACCGACACCTTGTCCGCGCCCGCGCGCAGCAGGCGGTCCACATCCTCGACCGTACGCACCCCGCCGCCGACGGTGAGCGGGATGAAGATCTGCTCGGCGGTGCGGGTCACCACGTCGATCATGGTGCCGCGGTCGCCGGTGGAGGCGGTCACGTCGAGGAAGGTCAGCTCGTCGGCGCCCTGCGCGTCGTAGAGTGCGGCCAGTTCGACGGGATCACCCGCATCGCGCAGGTTCTCGAAGTTGACGCCCTTGACCACCCGTCCCGCGTCGACGTCCAGACACGGGATCACCCGTACGGCCAACGTCATTGCCTCACCCTTCCTCCGCGGCCGCCGGGTCGGCCACCGTGCAGATCATGTCGAGCAGTTCCTCGTGCACGCCCGGCGCGGCCGCGAGCACGGAGCCGGAGGTGATGGTCCACGGCCTGCCCACCAGGTCGGTGACCACGCCGCCCGCCGCGCGAATCAGGGCGACGCCCGCCGCGTTGTCCCAGGGATGGTGCCCGAACACGATCGCGCCGCCGAGTACGCCGGAGGCGGTGAACGCCAGATCGATGCCGGTCGAGCCATGCATGCGCACCCGGGATGACAGCCTGCTCAGCGGTCCAAGCAGGTCGAAGCGGAATTGTCCCGGGATGCGGCCGTGCGCGTCCACGTTGAACGCGCCGAAACCGATCATGGCCTCGGAAAGCCTGCCGCGCGGCAGCGGCGGTAGCGCACGCCCGTCCAGCAGCACGGGGCCTCCGGCCATCGCGGCGTAGCGGCGACCGAGCAACGGCAGCCAGGTCAGTCCCAGCACCGGTTCCCCGTCGCGGACCAGCGCGAGCAGCATTCCCGAGAGCGGATGCCCGGAAGAGTAGTTGAACGTGCCGTCGATCGGGTCGAGCACCCACGCGGTGCCGGAGGTGAGCTGCGGTCCGCCGAATTCCTCGCCGTGCACCTCGATTCCGGTACGCCGCAGCAACTCGGCGGAGACGGTGCGCTCCAGCTCCAGGTCGAGTTCCGTGGCGAAATCGTTGCGGCCCTTCTCGACCGCGCTCGGCGCGCCGATGCCCTCGACGAACCGCGAGCACACCGAATCCAGGACCTCGCTCGCCTCCGCGAGCAGGTTCGACAGCTCCTGGCTCATCTCACCGCGGCCAGCGCCTCGGGCAGGGTGAACCGGCCCGCGTAGAGCGCCTTGCCGACGATCGACCCCTCGACGCCGTCCGGCACGAGTTCGGCGATCGCGACCAGATCCGCGATGGTGGACACGCCGCCGGAGGCGATGACCGGGGCGTCGGTGGCCGAGCAGACCTCGCGCAGCAGGTCCAGGTTCGGGCCGGTGAGCGTGCCGTCCTTGGTCACGTCGGTCACCACGTAACGCGAGCAGCCGTCCCGCTCCAGGCGCTCGAGCACCTCCCACAGGTCGCCGCCGTCGCTGACCCAGCCGCGGCCGCGCAGCCGGTACTCGCCGTCGATGATGCGCACGTCCAGGCCGACCGCGATGCGCTCGCCGTGCCGGGCGATGGCCTTCGCGCACCAGACCGGGTCCTCCAGCGCGGCGGTGCCGAGATTCACCCGGGCGCAGCCGGTGGACAAGGCCGCCTCGAGGCTCTCGTCGTCGCGGATGCCGCCGGACAGTTCCACCTTGACGTCGAGTTCACCGACCACGCCCGCCAGCAGTTCCCGATTCGAGCCCCGGCCGAACGCCGCGTCCAGGTCGACCAGATGCACCCATTCCGCGCCGGCTTCCTGCCAGGCCAGCGCCGCCTCGCGAGGCGAGCCGTAGCTGGTCTCGCTCCCGGCCTCTCCTTGCACGAGGCGCACGGCCTCTCCGTTGGCGACATCGACGGCGGGTAGCAGCACAAGACTCACGAGAGCAGCCTAGTGGTTACCCGGCCGCGTCCGAGTGCAGGGCCTGGGCGGATGGGACCGCCATCACCGCGGCGGCCCGGCCGCGTGCGCGTCCAGGATGCGGGTCAGCAGCGTGACCAGGGTGCGCCGGTCGTCCGCGGAGAAGCCGGCGAGCAGTTCGTCCTGGGCGACCTTCAGCCGCTCGTCGAGATCGGCCAAGTGGCGCGCGCCTGCGGCGGTGAGGGTGACGATGTTGCGGCGGCGGTCGGCGGCGTCGGGGCTGCGCTCGACCAGCCCCCGTGCGGCGAGATCGTTCACCGCCGCGACCACGTCGCTGCGGTCGATGCGGGTCCGCCTGCCCAGCTCCGCCTGGCTGGCCGAACCGAACTCCCCGAGCGTGGCCAGCAGCGCGTAGTGGTGCCGCCGGGAGCCGGTGGGCTCCAGCGCCCGCTCGGTCGCCCGGTTCGCTACGAGCGCGACCTGATTGACCAACCTGGTGGGCAGGACCCGGAGCCGTCCCGCGGCGTCCGCGTGCGCTATGTCCATGCGGTCACTCTAACAAAATCGTTGGCAGTACCCACGATCTGTTATGTTGGTTAAACCAACATTGGCCGTACCAACGTTCTATTCGAAAGGCGCTTTCGATGCGCAAGATTCATTCCGCCCTCTCCTTGCTCGTTCTTCCTCTGGCCGCCCTGGCCGCCGCCTGCACCTCCGCCGCCGCGACCCCCGCGCCAGAGGTGCGCGAGATAGTGGACCGGCAACAGATCACCGCTCTGGTCGACCGGCTCGGCCGTGCCTTGGACGAGGGCCGCTTCGACGACCTGCGGGCGATCTTCACCCAGGACGCGACCGCGAAGACGCCCGGCGGCACGGCCGAAGGGCGCGCCGCGCTGATCGCCCAGGCGAGCCGGAATCACAGCGACGAGCAACGCATCCAGCACGTCATCGGCAACGTGCTGATCGATCTGCGCGGCGACGCGGCCGATGTCCGGGCCAACTTGATCGCCACCTTCGCGCCCGCCTCCGCCGACGGGACGATTCCGCAGCCGCGATACACCCTCGGCGAGATCTACCGCTTCGACGCGGTCCGTACCGAGAAAGGCTGGCGGCTGTCCCGCGTACAGACCACTCCGATCTGGTCCACCGGCACTCGTCCGTGACCGGTGCGCGGCGTAGCTCCTCGGCAGCGGGCGTCATGAGCCGTCGTCGGCCTCGGCTCGAGTGCGGCGGGCACAGGCGGCGCGAGAGCGGTGAAGTAGCCGGACAGTTGGATGCGGCGGCGGAGACCGGCGCGGGATCGCCGCGCAGCGGGCCGGGCGGAAGGTAACGTCTCCGCTCGGCGATCACCCCCGGTCGCCGCTTCCCCTTCGCACCGAGGAAGTGCATGTCACGATCCACACTCGCTGCCGCCCTGTCGCTTTCGGCAGCAGCCTGCTTCGCGGCCTTCGTCGCCGCACCCGCCGCCACCGCCGCCCCGCCCGAGGAGGCGCGCCTGGCGGGATGCGAATTCGGCTTCGCCGCGGCGACCTACGACTACGCGCGATTCGGCGAACACGCCCGCCGCATGCTCGACCTCAGCACCGGTGAGTTCCGTGCCGAGTTCGAGAATTTCCGCGCCAATATCCAGGCCGGCGCCGAGGCCGCGCACAGTCGCGCCGAGGCCAACTCGGCCGACTGCCGCATCGTCTCCGGCGACGACCACCGAGCCGAGGTGGACGTCGTCGTGGTGCGCACGGTGACCAGCGATGAAACCGACGGTCTCCCGCAGACCAGCCGCATGGCGATGACCGTGACGGTGGACAACGTCGACGGACGCTGGCTGGTCAGCAAGGTTCGCAAGCACTGACCGGAGGGGCGGTCCCGCGCGCCTCGGTGCGCGGGACCCGCCCTACAGCGAGTTCACCCAGTTGCGCAGCAGGTGAGCGCCCGCGTCGCCGGATTTCTCCGGGTGGAACTGGGTCGCCGACAGTGCGCCGTTCTCCACCGCCGCCAGGAACGGCACCCCGTGCTCGGCCCAGGTCAGCTTGGGCGCGGCGAAGTGCTCGCTGGGCGGCAGGTCCCAGGTCTGCGCGGCGTAGGAGTGCACGAAGTAGAAGCGGGTGCCGGCGTCGAGGCCGGCGAACAGAACGCTGTCGGACGGGGCGGAGACGGTATTCCATCCCATGTGCGGCAGCACTGGCGCCGAAAGTCGGTCGACCGTGCCGGGCCATTCAGCGCACCCGTCGCTCTCCTCGCCGAACTCGACACCCCGCTCGAACAGGATCTGCATGCCGACGCAGATGCCGAGCACCGGGCGTCCGCCGGCCAGCCGCTGACCGATGAGGCGCTCGCCCCGGACCTCGCGCAGTCCCGCCATGCACGCGGCGAACGCCCCGACGCCCGGCACGACAAGACCGTCGGCGGCCAGCACGGCCTGCGGGTCCGCGGTCACATCGACGCGCGCGCCCGCCCTGGTCAGCGCCCGTTCGGCGGAGTGCAGGTTGCCGGAGCCGTAGTCGAGCAGGGCCACCGATTTGGCACTCACAGCGTTCCCTTCGTCGACGGGACGCCGCTGACCCGCGGGTCGAGTTCCACCGCGGCCCGCAGCGCACGCGCCACGGCCTTGAATTCGGCCTCGGTGACGTGGTGCTGATCGCGACCGTAGAGCACCCGCACGTGCAGGGCGATGCGCGCGTTCAACGCGATCGACTCGAACACGTGGCGATTGAGCACGGTGGAGTACGGCGCGCCGGGGCCGGACCCGGGAATCACCGTGTGCACCAAGTGCTCCGGCTCGCCGGTGTGCACACAGTAGGGGCGGCCGGACACGTCGACCGCGGCGTGCGCCAGCGTCTCGTCCATCGGGATGTAGGCGTCGCCGAAGCGGCGGATCCCGGCTTTGTCGCCCAGCGCCTTGCCGAGCGCCTGACCGAACACGATCGCGGTGTCCTCGACCGTGTGGTGCGCCTCGATCTCGATGTCGCCTTCGGCGCGCACGGTCAGGTCGAAGCTCGCGTGCGCGCCGAGCGCGGTCAGCATGTGGTCGTAGAACGGGACGCCGGTGGCGATCTCGGTCTTGCCGGTGCCGTCCAGATCCAGCTCGACCACGATGCCGGATTCCTTGGTGACCCGCTCCACCCGTGCGGTCCTACTCATGCTCACGTCCAATCGAGTTGTCGCCGAACATTTCCCGGCGCTGGTTCATCGCGGTGCGAGGTCGCTGCCTGCCAGCAGCCCGCTGACCCGCAGCAGTTCGTCGTTCTCGGCGGCGAGGCCGATGGTGGTGCGCAGATAGCCCGGAATACCGACGTCGCGGATCAGCACGCCGCGCTCGAGGTAGCGCTGCCAACTGCGCGCGGCGTCGGCGAAGCGGCCGAACAGCAGGAAGTTGGCGTCGCTGGGGATCACGTCGTATCCGAGTTCCCGCAGTGCCGCGGCCACCCGGTCGCGCTGCGCGGCCAGTTCGGCGACGCTGCCGAGCGTCTCGTCGGCATGCCGCAGGGCCGCGCGCGCGGCGGCCTGCGTGACCACCGACAGGTGGTAGGGCAACCGCACCAGCAGCATCGCGTCGATCACCGCGGGCGCGGCGACCAGATAGCCGAGCCGCCCACCGGCGAACGCGAACGCCTTGCTCATCGTCCTGGTCACCACGAGCTTCGCGGGGAACCGGTCGATCAGTCCGATGGCGCTCGGCTGCGCGGAGAACTCGCCGTATGCCTCGTCGACCACCACGATGCCGGGGGCTGCCGCGAGGATGCGCGCCAGATCCTGCTGCGAAATGCTGTGCCCGGTGGGATTGTTCGGGCTGGTCACGAACACCACGTCCGGCGTGCGCTCGGCGATGGCGGCCAAGGCGTGGTCGATGTCGAGGGAGAAGTCGGCGTTGCGCTCGGCTTCGATCCACTCGGTGTCGATGCCTTCGGAGATGATCGGGTGCATCGAGTACGAGGGCACGAACCCCAGTGCGCTGCGGCCCGGTCCGCCGAAGGCCTGCAACAGCTGCTGCAGGATCTCGTTGGAGCCGTTGGCCGCCCAGACGTTGCCGGTGTCCACCTCGACACCGGTCTGCGTGGTCAGATACCGCGCCAGATCGGTGCGCAGAGCGACGGCGTCGCGGTCCGGGTAGCGGTGCAGGTCCGCGGCGGACGCGCGGATCGACTCGGCGACGTCGTCGATCAGCGCCCGGCTGGGCGGATGCGGGTTCTCGTTCGTGTTGAGCTGCACGGGGACCGTCAATTGCGGTGCGCCGTAGGGCTTCTTGCCTCGCAAGTTCTCCCGCAGCGGCAGGTCGTCCAGGGTCAGGTCCGCGCCGGGCGCGCTGGCCGAGCGCGTCACGACAGGGCCTCGAAACGCGCTTGCACGGCCTGGCCGTGGGCGGGCAGGTCCTCGGCGTTCGCCAGCGCCACCACATGACCCGCGACATCCTTCAGCGCCGCTTCGGTGTATTCCACGACGTGGATCCCGCGCAGGAAGGTCTGCACGCTCAAGCCGGAGGAGTGCCGCGCGCAGCCCGCGGTGGGCAGCACGTGGTTGGAGCCGGCGCAGTAGTCGCCCAGGCTGACCGGCGCGTACGCGCCGACGAACACCGCTCCGGCACTGCGCACCCTGGCCGCGACCGCGGGCGCGTCGGCGGTCTGGATCTCCAGGTGCTCGGCGGCGTAGGCGTTCACCACGCGCAGGCCCTGCTCGATGTCGTCGACCAGGACGGTGCCGGACTGCTTGCCGCGCAGCGCCTCGCTCACCCGGTGGGCGTGCTTGACCATCGCCAGCTGCGTGTTCAGCGCCACGTCCACCGCGTCGGCCAGCTGCTCGCTGTCGGTGACCAGCACGCTGGCGGCCAGCACGTCGTGCTCGGCCTGGCTGATCAGGTCGGCGGCTACATGTGCCGGATCAGCGGTCGCATCGGCGAGGACCGCGATCTCGGTGGGGCCCGCCTCTGCGTCGATGCCGACCAGGCCGCGGCACAGCCGCTTGGCCGCGGTGACGTAGATGTTGCCCGGCCCGGTGATCAGGTCGACCGGCTCGAGCTGCGCGCCGTCGGTGTCGAGGCCGCCGTAGGACAGCAGCGCGACGCCCTGGGCGCCGCCGACCGCCCATACTTCGTCGACGCCGAGCAGCTGCGCGGCGGCCAGGATGGTGGGGTGCGGCAGCCCACCGAACTGCGCCTGCGGCGGCGATGCCACCACCAGCGAGCCGACGCCCGCGGTCTGCGCGGGCACCACGTTCATCACGACGCTGGACGGGTAGACGGCGTTGCCGCCCGGCACATACAGGCCGACCCGCTCGACGGGCACCCAGCGCTCGGTGACGGTGCCGCCCGGCACCACCTCCGTGGTCTTGTCGGTGCGCCGCTGATCGGCGTGCACCTTGCGCGCCCGTGCGATGGACTCCTCCAGCGCCGCGCGGACCGCTGGGTCCAGCCGCTCCAGCGCGGTTTCCAGCTCGGCCGCGGGCACCCGGACCGTCGCCGGGATCACCCCGTCGAAGCGTTCACTGAACTCCAGCGCCGCCGACACACCCTGATCGCGGATCGCCTCGACCACCGGACGCACCTGATGCAGCACCGAGTCCACGTCGACTCCCCCGCGCGGCAGCGCGGCGCGCAGCTCGGCGACGGAGGGAGTACGACCGCGCAGATCGACGCGGGCGAGCTCGATGCGGGATGTCATGTGGTGTCGGTCCTTGTCTCCAGCTGAATCCGCAACAGGAAAGTTGCCGCTACCAGCCTAATGGGCCGACGTCGGCCGGTATCCGCGTGGTCCGGGCGGGCCGGGTCGCGACGGCGCGGAGTGCGCAGGTCCGGCGGCCCGCACGTTGCCGCGGTGTGCCGAACTGTGGCGTCGCTCTCGTCTGGCGAACGGCTTCGCTCGCTCGCGTCCGCCCCTGGTGCCGCAGCGACAGCGGCGCTCGCCGTCGCTTCCGAACCCGGGTACTCGCGTCAATGCGTGTCGCTGTCGATCAGCACAGACCCGTTGCCGGGATTGATCACCCGAAGCGTCACCGACTTGTTCTGGCCGCCGTAGGTCACGCTGGCCACGTTGACGTCCACCGAGCCGTCCGCGTTGGTGCCCGAACCGCCACCGGCCGTGTCGACGGTGTTGAAGCCCGTGACCCGATTCTGCGTCCAGTAGTCCTCGAAGGCTTGCTGGCTGCCGAACACCTGCTGAGCAGCGGGGGTGAGCTGTTTCCAGGCAGCGGAGAAACTCAGATACGTGAGGTTGTTGTAGAAGTTCACCACCAGATCGATGGACTGTCGCGAGTCGGCCTTGCCGACGCTCTTCGTCTCCCCCACGGGGACGGCGGCGGACGTCGTGTTGCCGCCGGGGCGAGTCGAGGCGACCACCGATGATGTACTGCCCTGCGCCGCGGTGGTGCCCGAGCCCGACGAGCTCAGCGTGTTCACCAGGATGGCTCCGGCCACCACGACCGCACCGATCAGCGCACCGATCAGTACCGCGCGCCGGTTCCCTCCCGAGCCTTGCCTCGGCGTCGGGCGCGGCTGCGCCATGGTGCGGGGATGGGTGGCGGTGTCCGGGTGGGGAGGCGGCGGGGGCACGGGACGGGGACGCGGCTGACGCTCGGTCGGCGTGTACGGCGCCGAAGCCATCGCCGACGGTCGCAGCGCGCGTGTCGCGGATTCGGGCTCGCCCGCCCTCGGCCGGGCGAACGCTTCGCTGGCAGGCACGAACCCGGCGGCCACCGGCGCGGGACCGGCATCGGCGAACGCGGCGAGGTGGTCGCGTGCCGCCCGCATGCTCGGACGCTCGCGCGGCTCGGGGCTGAGCAGGTCGAGCAGGAAATCTGTCGCGGGCCCGGCGTTGCGCGGTTCGCTCAGCTGACCGTTGGCGGCGGCGTAGAGCACCGCGAGCGGGTTGGAGCCCGCGCCGTAGGGCGGCTCGCCCTCGAGCGCGTGGAACAACGTGGCGCCCAGCGCGAACACATCGGAGGCGGGGCTGGGATCGGAGCCGCGGGCGACCTCGGGCGCGAGGTAGGCGGCGGTGCCGCAGATCAGTCCGGTCTCGGTGAGGGTGACGTCGCCGGTCGCGCGGGAGATGCCGAAGTCGGTGATCTTCACCGTGCCGTGATCGTCGAGCAGGATGTTGCCCGGTTTCACGTCGCGGTGCACGATGCCCGCCTGGTGCGCGGCGATCAGCGCCGAGGCGACCTGCTCACCGATCCGCGCGACCTGGGTCAGCGGCAAGGTGCCCTGCGCGCCGATCACCGCGGCCAGGCTCTTGGACTTCAGGTACTCCATCACCAGGCAGGGATCGCCGTCGTGCTCGGTGATGTCGAACACGACGATCGCGTTCGGATGCTGGAAGCGGGCGGCGTTGCGAGCCTCCCGGATGGCGCGCTGCCGCACGACGACGCGTTCGGCCTCGGGCAGGCTCGGCTGGATGTGGATTTGCTTGACGGCCACGGAGCGCTGGAGGCGTTCGTCGACGGCACGCCAGACCACGCCCGTGCCGCCGCTACCAATCCGCTCGACCAGGCGGTAATGCTCCGCGATCAACTGACCGGTATCGATGGCGCCTACTCCGAACCTTCTCGAAATCGTGACATCCCGCATATTGATTACTCACGCGGTCCGGGGATGAGTGTAGCGGGCGCCGGAACACTCGTACGCGTCAGCCGGGCCTTACCGCGGCCCCAAATCGCCCGAATCGGACTATCCGCGAGCCCGCAGCATCCGGCCCGCCGCGTCCACCGCGGGCGCAGAACTGCTCGCGTCGCTGATGAACACCGCAAATGCCAGGTCGCCGTCGATGCCGACGAACCAGCCGTGCGCGTGGGTGTCATCGATGTACTCCGCGGTGCCGGTCTTGCCGAGCAGTCCCGGGAGGTCGCGCAATTGCGTCGCGGTGCCGTCGGTGATCGTCTCGCGCATCATGGCTTTCAGCTGGTCGTCGACCTGCGGGGGCAGCGCGTCCGGCGTGCGGTCCGGCGTACCCGGCTTGCCCGCGACGAGCGTGGGCGCGGGCACGGCGCCGCGGGCGATGGACGCGGCGACCAAGGCCATTCCGAACGGCGACGCTGTTACCTGCCCTTGACCGATCGCCGACTCCACCCGCAGCGCGGAGGTATCCGCCGCCGGAACTTTTCCGGTGACAGTGGTCAGGCCCGGTGTGACGTAGTCGATGCCGAGTCCGAGCTGTGCGGCCGCTTTCGTCAGGGCGTCGGCGGGCAATCGCACGCCGAGGGCGCCCATCGTGGTGTTGCAGGACCGGGCGAACGCGGTGTGCAGCGGAACCGGACCGAGATCGAAGTTGTTGTCGTTCGGGATACGGCGGCCCTCGATGTTCGCGGTCCCCGGGCAGGGCAGCACGGTGTCGGGTGTCACGGTGCCCGCCTGCAACGCGGCGGAGACGGTGACCGTCTTGAACGTCGAACCCGGCGGGTAGAGCCCCGTCAGCGCGATCGGGCCCTGTGCGTCGGCGGCGGCGTTCTGCGCGATCGCGACGACCTCACCGGTCGAGGGCCGCAGGGTGACGATCGCGGCGGGCTGGGCGACCGGAGCCAGCGCGGCCTCGGCCGCGCGCTGCATGCCGAGATCGAGCGTGGTCGCGATGTCGGCGGTGGGCTTCGGGTCCGTCCCGGCGACGCGCTGGGTGCCCTGCGGCGTCTGGGCGCGCACCGCCCATCCGGCGTTCGCGTCGGCGGACTCCTGCCACAAGTCGGCCAGTCCGGACAGTGTCGGGGCGGCCAGCGCCTTGTCGGTCGTCAGCAGCCGGGTCTGCGGCGCGAGGGTGACGCCCGGCAACGCGGTCAGGCGCTCCTGGATCGGGGCGAGGTCCGTCTCGCGCAGGGTGATCGCGGTGATCGGCTTTCCTTGCGCCGCCGCCAGTTCGGCCTGCAACGACTGCGCGGTGAGGCCGGGCGAGAGCGGGCCGAGCAGATCCGCGACCGCGGTGAGGTCGGCGCCGGGAGCGAGCATCACCAGCGTGACGATCTGCTCGGTCATCAGTTCGCCGCCCGCGGCATCGAGTATGCGGGCCGGTGCGGGATAGACCCTGCTGTAGCTCAACGGCCCGTCGGCCAATCCCGGGGCGACGGTGGCGGGATCCCACTTCACCCGCCACCCCCTCCCGTCGTCGTGCGCGGTGCCGTTGGTGGTGTAGGTCCACTCGGACTTGCCGTCCGCGCCCAGTTTCCAGGTGGCGGCCAGCGCGAAACCGTCGTCGTCGACCGAGCGGACCTCGAAGCGCACATCCTTACCCAGCCCCTCGTAGAGCGCGCCGAGGGTGTCGGAGGCCAGGGCCGGGTTGTCGGTGAGCGCGGCCGCCGCGGCGATGTCGTCCTGGTTCAGCGCCTCGGCGAACTGCCCGGCCACGGTGTCGGGTTGATCCGGTCCGGACGAGCAGGCGGCGAGCACGAGCACCGGTGCGGCGAACAGGACGAGGGACTTCCGGTTGGTACGCACGCCGACGACCTTATCGGGCCGGACGCGATGCCGGGCGGTGGCGCGATGTCAGTCGCGCGACCACCCGGCCTCCGCCAGCGCGGCGGCGTCGGCGTCGGTGAGGTCGATGTCGAACACCTCGGCGAGGATCTTGGGCAGGTCGGCGGGTTCCAGTTCCCGCGTATCGCTCGACCCGTCGGGGTACTCGGTGACGAACGTGGTGCCGTCCAGCACGTGATGCACGTGCGGGTGGAAGCGCTGCACATACGGCCGAGTGGTGAACGGGGATCGCGGTGAGGTCGACACGAAGTGATTGCCGACGGCGTAGTCGATGCGGTACTGCGGATTCAGGGTGAAGCTGTGCCGATCGATCCACCCGTCGCGGCCGTATTGGTGCAGCACCCACAGCTCGGAATCCAGCTCCCCGCGTGTGCGCTCCAGCCGGAACTTCCACTCCCCCGCCGTGAATTCGCCCGTCTCGGACGATAATTCGAATGGCGCGAGCGGTCCGGCGCCGAAGCCGACGTCGCACAGCCAGACCCGGTCGTCGCCGGTGGTCGTCACGCGCAGCAAGGCGTGCGTGGCGGGGCGCAAACCCGCGCCCGCGCCCATGCTCACCCGGCCGCTCAGGCCGGTGACGCCGAAACCGAGTCGTTCCAGCGCGGCCGCGAACAGTCCGACGTTCTCGTAGCAGTAGCCGCCCCGGCGGCGGCGCACGATCTTGTCCTGCAAAGTCGCCAGGTCGAGCGGGATCGACCGGCCCAGGATGATCTCCAAGTTCTCGAACGGGATAGCGGTGGTGTGCGCCCGCACCAGGTCGTGCAGCGTCCGGACGGTCGGGGCGCGCTCGCCGTCGAAACCGATCCTGGCCAGGTAGGCGTCCAGATCGAGATCCGCTCCGTTCCAGTGGTAGGCCGGGTCGGTCGGCTTGCTCATCACGTCCTCGCTTCGTCGTTCGGTCTTCTCACTCAACCGCGCGGAGGGACGATCATGTTCCCGGCCTCACGCCGCGCATTTCGCGCCCGCGGGGGCGGGCGGGGCGGTGACGACGCCGTGCGCGACGTCCACGACATAGTCGCGGTCCGGGCCGTCGACCGGTTCCGTGCCGAGCAGCAGTCGCTCGACGACGCAGCCGCCCTCGAAGAAGGCAGGGCCGACGCTGTGGTCGCCCGGCGCCACCCGGCCGTTCAGGTCACGCCCGGTGAGGATGGTGTACATCGAGGCGGGCTTGCCCGCGGCGGCAAGTCCCGCGCGCATCTCCACGCTGGTGGCGTAGGGCACCACGTCGTCGGCGGTGCCGTGGATCAGAAAGGCGCGCCGCACGTCCATCCGGGCCGCCAGCAGCGCGGGCGAGCGTTCGGCGTAGGCGAGCGGACAGGCGGCGGGCGGGCAATCACCGGCGTCGCGCTCGATCTGCGCGGGCAGTGCCGGATCTACGACCACCGCGCCCAGCCACATCGTGAAATCGTCGGCGGGACCGTAGTTGTCGACCCAGTAGTCGAACATCCCGCGCGGACCGTGCGCCGCCGCCAGGCCGCTGGTGATACCGCCCTGGCTCCAGCCCCACAGCACCGTGCGGGCGATCGAGCGGTGGTCCTGCCGGTACCAGTCGGTCGCGGCGACGATGTCGCGCCAGCCCGCCCACAGATTCCACTCTCCGGTGCGCCATCTGCTCTGCGCGGAGCGCAGGTCCATCGACAGGATCGGGGTCGTGGTGCGCCGCGCGATCGAGTCGAGGTAGCCGGCGAAGTCCGCCGACGACCCGTCGTGCCCGTGCACCGCGACCACGAGCGCTTGCGCGGTCACATCGCCCTCGGCGCACCGGTAGGGCTCGTAGACGCGCCCGGTCGCCTCCTCACCGTCCACGGTCAGCGAGACCGGGCGCACCACCACACCCGCCGCGCAGGCCGGATCCGCCGAAACACGCGGCGCCGCGGAGATTGTCGTCACGAGCACGCCGACCAGCGCGCAGCAGAGGAGGAGTACCGGATATGCCCGTCGCATCCTCGGATGATGTCACGGCGTCCGGGCGTCCCGCTCGCCCTGATCCGCGCCGGGGAACCCGAGAACCGATCCCGAATTTTGGGGGCAGGCTCCGGCGTTCGCGCCCTGTTACGGTCCCGGTATTCATTCCGAGTCCGGATGGCACGGGTCCGCGCGTTCGGACGTCTTCTCATGGAGTCAGCCATGACCTTCGCACCCCGGCGCATCCCCGACGTGACCCTGATCGGTTCGGCCGAGACCGCCGCGATGTGGCGAGAACAGTTGCTCGCCAAACGGAACCAGTTGCGCGGCGGCAACTTTCGTGACGCCGCCGTCGCCCTGTGTGCACTGGTCGCGGTGGCCGACGGCACGACCGCGGTGGCCGACCGCGCCACCGTCGCCGAGCTGGTCACGGCCGATCCGGTCCTGCGCAATTTCCCGGTCGACGACTTGCGCGCCCTGTTCGAGGACAACTGCAATCGGCTGGCGAACGATCCGATCCGCGGCTGCGCGCACGTGCTGCGGCAGATCGCCAAAGCGGGTGGAAAGCCGGCCGAGGCGGACGCGGTGATCCGCACCGGCATACTGATCGGCAGCGGCGCCGGCGCCTGCGGCCCGGAAGCGGCCGAGGCCGTCCGCGACGCCTGCCGGACGCTGCGCCTGGCCCCGGAGCGCTTCGGCCTCTGAACCACGGCGCGAACGCTACGATTCGCCTATGCGTTCGATTGATGCCGCGCAGCGGCGCGCTCGGCTGGCGGTGCGACACCGGCTGGCGATGCCGGAGCGGACCGAGCGGGTCGCGGAGATCGCCCGCTCAGTGGTCGCCCTGCACGCGACCGATCCGGCGACCGTGTTCCTCTCCGTCGCGGCCCGCGCCGACGGACTCGCGCCCTCGGATGTCGAACAAGCGCTCTACGAGGACCGTTCGCTGCTGCGGATGCTCGCCATGCGCCGCACCATGTTCGTGGTGCCGGTGGATTCGGTTCCGATTCTCCAGGCTTCGTGCGCGGACGCGCTGGCGCACAAGCAACGACGCAACTACGGCAAGTACCTGGCGCAAGCGGGCATCGGGGACGGCGACACGGCCGGCTGGTGGGCGGAGGTCGAAGCCGAGACGCACAAGGCGTTGCTGGCCCGCGGCGCGGCGACCGGCGCGCAGCTGAGCAAGGATGTCCCGCGGTTGCGCACCCAGGTGAACACCGCTCCGGAGAAGGCGTATTCGAAGCCGACGAACATCACCACCTGGGTGCTGGTGACTCTCGGCTGTGCGGGCCGCATCGTGCGCGGCAGGCCGAACGGTGGCTGGACCAGCAGCCAGTACAGCTGGGCGCCGACCGAATCGTGGTTGCCGGAGGGAGTTCCCGCGCTATCCGCCGCCGAGGCCAGGGTGGAACTGGTCCGCCGTTGGTTGCGCGCCTTCGGTCCCGCGCCGGTGTCCGACGTGAAGTGGTGGACCGGGTGGACGCTCGGCGAGGTGCGCGCGGCACTCGGCGCCCTGGATCTGGTCGAGGTCGATCTGGACGGCGTGACCGGCGTGCTCCTGGCCGACGACGTGGACCCGGTCGCCGCGCCGGAACCCTGGGCGGCGTTGCTGCCCGCCCTCGACCCGACGCCGATGGGCTGGCAGGCGCGGGAGTGGTATCTCGGCGGGCACGCTCCGCGCCTGTTCGATCGCAACGGCAATATCGGACCCACCGTCTGGTGGGATGGGCGCATCGTCGGCGGCTGGGCGCAACGTAAGGACGGCGAGATCGTCTACCGCCTCCTCGACGACGTGGGCGCGGACGCCGAAGCGCTGATCGCCGCGCAAGCACAACGCGTCGCCGGCTGGTTCGGCGAGGTCCGCGCCATCCCACGCTTCCGGACACCGCTGGAACGCGAGCTCACCGCCTGAGCCGTTCGACCGGTACCGGCTAGTTTGGAAGGCATGGAGATTCGCGGGTTCACCGACAGCGACCGAGACGCGCTGCGCGCCCTGTTCGTTCGAGCGGGTGCGGGTTCGCCGACCGAGTCGCTGTGGGGGCATCCGGAGTCCGAGGCGGCGATCTATCTGGAGCCGTACATGGATCTGGAATCGGAGTCACTGTTCGTCGCGGAGTCCGGGGGCGAACTGGTCGGGTATCTGACCGGCTGCGTGGACAGTGCGGCCTTTCCCAGCGAGAGCGAGCGGATCGATCAGGCGATCCGCCGTCACCGTTTGATCTTCCGGCGCGGGCCCGCCGGATTCTTCGCGCGCAGCATCGCCGATGTCGCCGGTGCGGCGATCCGCCGCGCGCCGACGGCGGGCGACTTCCACGACGAGCGCAGGCCGAGCCACCTGCACATCAACGTCGCGCCGGAGGCCAGGGGCACCGGCGCCGCCGACCGGCTGATGGTCCGCTGGTTCGAGCGGCTCGCCGAGACCCGCTCGCCGGGCTGTCACTTGCAGACATTGACCGAAAACGTCCGTGCGGTGCGATTTTTCGAACGCATGGGCTTCACCGCGCACGGGCCGGAGCCCCTGGTCCCCGGCCTACGCTACCGCGGCGAACGTGTGCACCAGCGCACGATGGTCCGTGACAGCTGACGAGGACGCGGCGGCGTTCCGCACGACGCCCTCTGCTGCTCGATCGACGTCGGCCCGCTGTCTATCGGAGCGGACCATGCGACCGTCCATGCCGCCGGCGACGGTTACCGCCGGGCGACTCGACCCTGTGCGCACCAAGTACCCGGGCGCCTACACGTCCAGCCCGAGGTCTAGCACCCGGACCGAATGGGTGAGGGCGCCGACGGCAAGGTAGTCGACGCCGGTGCGGGCGTATTCGGCGGCGACGTCCAGGCTCAACCCGCCGGAGGACTCCAGTTTCGTCCGGGGGGACGCGGCGTTGCGGCGCTGGACGGCCGCCTGGGTCTGCCAGAGCGGGAAGTTGTCCAGCAGAACGAGTTCCACGTTCTCGGCGAGCACCGCGTCGAGCTGTTCGAGGCTGTCGACCTCGACCTCGCAGGCGATGTCCGCAGCGGCGGCGCGCACCGCGCGCAGCGCCTCCACCACCGACCCCGCGGCGACCACGTGATTGTCCTTGATCAGCGCGGCGTCGCCGAGGCCCATGCGGTGGTTGACGCCACCGCCGACCCGCACGGCGTACTTCTGCAGCGCACGCAATCCGGGCAGTGTCTTGCGGCTGTCGCGGATGCGGCAGTGGGTGCCCGCGACGGCGTCCACCCAGGCGGCCGTCGCGGTCGCGATGCCGGACAGATGACACACCAGGTTGAGCATGGTGCGCTCCGCGGTGAGCAAACCGCGCGTCGGCGCGATGACAGTCAGGACGGGTTGCCCCGGCGACACCCGGGTGCCATCGGCGACGCGATCGGTGATCTCGTACTCGCCCGCACCGATCACCTCGTCGAGCACCAGCAAACCGGCGTCGAGCCCGGCCACGGTCCCCGGTTCCCGCGACACCACCGACGCTTTGATCACCGCGTCCGCGGGCACGGTGGCCGTCGTGGTGACGTCCGGGCCGTAACGCAGGTCCTCGTCCAGCGCGGCGCGGATGACGCGCAGCACCTCGTCGCGATCCAGGGCGGCATCCAAAGCCATCGAAGTGTTCCTCTCTCGCCGAGCGGGGCCGGTGGACAGCCCTGGTCGGCGCGTGTGGTCAGGGAAGTGGTGCGTACTCGGGGACGCCGTCGTCGTTCAGCCGGATCGGGAGGCTGCGGCGGAGTTCGTCCACGGTGTCCGGGTGATCCGACCGGGTGTGACAGCCCCGGCTCTCGGTGCGGGCGAGTGCGGCCACCAGCAGGGTGCGCGCCGCGAGGGTGAGCGCGGCGTCCTCGATTCCGGCGATCGGATGTGCGGCGGCGGTGTAGGTGTCGCGACGGACGACCACGTCGTCGAGCCGCTTGAGCGCTTCGGCGAGACCGGCGCGGTCGCGGACCACCGAGGCGTGCGTGGTCATCAGGGCCTGCACCACGTCACGGTCGGCGAACTCGGCGGTGCGAGCGGGGAGCTCGTCCACCACGGCCCGCTCACCGAGCCGCTCGGCAGCCGCCGCGCCGGCGCGCTCGCCGACCACCAGGCCCTCCAGCAAGCTGTTGGACGCCAACCGGTTCGCCCCGTGCAGTCCGGTGCGCGCGACCTCACCGGCCGCGTACAGGCCGGGCACTCCGGTGCGGCCGTGGGTGTCGGTGACGACTCCTCCGCACTGGTAGTGCGCGGCGGGTGCGACCGGGATGAGATCCGCGCGCGGATCGATGCCCACCGCCAGGCACGAAGCGGTGATCGTCGGAAACCGTTGCGGGAAACCGTCGATCGAGCGCGCGTCGAGATAGACGTGCTCGGTGCCGAGTGCCCGCATGCGCGCGGCGATGGCACGGGAGACGACATCGCGGGGAGCCAGGTCACCGCGCGGATGCACCCCCGCGGTCACCGGATTGCCTTCGGTGTCGACCAGCGTCGCGCCTTCGCCACGCACTGCTTCACTGATCAGCGGCCTGCGCCCGATTCCGCCGGGGGTGTACAGCACCGTCGGATGGAACTGCACGAACTCGAGATCGGCGACGGCCGCACCGGCCCGCAGCCCGAGCGCGACGCCGTCCGCGGTGGCGCCCGGCGGATTGGTGCTGAGCGCGTACAACTGACCGAGACCACCGGTGGCCAGCAGCACGGCGGGCGCGTGGACGACGCCGAATCCGTTCTCCGACACCGCGACCACGCCGCGCACACCGTTCGGCCCGGTGACGATCTCACCGACGGCCGCGCCGAACAGCACGGGCAGACCGGCCTCGTTCAGCGCGCGCTGTACCTCCGCGCCTGTGGCGTCGCCGCCCGCGTGAATGATCCGGCGGGTGCTGTGCCCGCCCTCGCGGGTCCGCGAGATCTGGCCGTCGCGGCCGAGGTCGAACACCGCGCCCAGGTCGGTCAGCGCGGCCACCGCGGCCTGCCCGCCCTCGACGATGGAGCGCACGGCGTCCGCCTCGCACAATCCGGCGCCCGCCTCCACCGTGTCGTGCACGTGCGATTCGACCGAGTCACCGTGCGGCGCGACGACGGCGATGCCGCCTTGGGCGTACTGGGTGGACGTATCGGTCGGGCCACCTTTACTGAGCGTGAGCACCCGCATGCCACGCAGTGACGCCGTGCGCGCCGCGGTCAGTCCCGCTACGCCGCCGCCGATCACGACCAGATCGGCCTCGGCCTCCCAGTCGATCGAAACCCGGGTTGTCATCGGCCCGCGCCTCTCCGTCTTCCGGTCCGCGAACGTTCCCCGGCGCGGACACGGTGGTCAGCACCGCGGCCACCGTGTTCCGCCGGAGAACGAACCACCGCCCTACGGGCAGCGGTCGGACTCATTCACCGCCGCCGGGATTGCCGATCGCGATCATCCGCTGCACCGAATTGCGGCCCAGCGCAGCGGTTTCGGGATCGACGTGCACCTCGTCACGGCCTTCGACCAGGCAGCGCAGCAGCGCCGCCGGGGTGATCATCTTCATGTACTTGCACGACGCCCGGTCGTTCACGGCCTGGAAATCGATGCCGGGGGCGGCCTTGCGCAGCTGGTGCAACATGCCGACCTCGGTGGCCACCAGCACCTGATTCGACTTCGCCGCCTTGGCCGCGTCGATCATGCCTCCGGTGGACAGGATGTGCACCCGCTCGGCCGGGAACGCGCCCTCGCCCGCCAGATACAGCGCCGAGGTGGCGCACCCGCATTCGGGGTGCACGAACAGCTCCGCGTCCGGATGGGTGCGCGCCTGCTCGGTCAGCTCGTCGCCGTTGATGCCCGCGTGCACGTGGCACTCACCGGCCCAGATGTGCATGTTCGCGCGGCCGGTGACCCGCTTGACGTGCGCGCCGAGGAACTGGTCCGGCAGGAACAGCACCTCGCGGTCCGGGTCGATCGAGGCGACCACGTCGACCGCGTTGGACGACGTGCAGCAGATGTCGGTCAGCGCCTTCACCTCGGCGGTGGTGTTCACGTAGGACACGACCATCGCGTTCGGGTGCTCGGCCTTCCACGCGCGCAGTTCGTCGGCGGTGATGGAATCCGCGAGCGAACATCCGGCGCGCTGATCCGGGATGAGCACGGTCTTGGCCGGGCTGAGAATCTTCGCGGTCTCGGCCATGAAGTGCACGCCGCAGAACACGATGGTGTCCTCGGGCGCCTCGGCCGCGATCCGCGACAGCGCCAGCGAATCACCGACGTGGTCGGCCACGTCCTGAATCTCCGGCAGCTGGTAGTTGTGCGCCAGGATCGTCGCGTTGCGCTCCCGAGCCAGTCGCTCGACTTCTCGCGCCCACTCCGGCGTTGCCTCGACACCCGCGAACCCGGAGGGCCCGTCGAACACCTGCCCCATCAGCGGGGGCGCCAGTTTCGCACCCGTCGTCGCCATGGATGGCTCCCTTCCTCGTGCGGTCGGCCGCGCGCCGATTCGCACCAAACCAGGTTTTCGACTTACAATCGAAAACGTGGCCCATAGTAGCACCATCCACGAATCGCTCACCGCGGTGTTCCAGGTTCGCCGCTTTCCCAGCGACATCACCGCAGGTCAACGCTCCGTAGACCGCACGGAAAGCATGCTGCGACGTTGCCCGCCCGATCAACGGACCGAACTCGCGGTGTTGCTGTGGGAGCGGGCGCTCGACCCACAGAAGGACACCTGGTCGCTACCCGGCGGCAGGCTGCGCGACGACGAGGATCTCGACACCTCCGCCCGCCGCCAACTCGCCGAGAAGGTCGACGTGCGCGAGCTGAGCCATCTGGAGCAACTGTCGGTGTTCAGCGCCCCCGACCGGGTGCCGAGCCCGCGCCGCATCGCATCGGCCTACCTCGGCCTCGTTCCACTGACCGCCGACCCCCACCTGCCCTCGGACACCGCCTGGCACCCGGTCGCGGCACTGCCGGACATGTCCTTCGACCACCGCACGGTAGTAGACCACGCCCGCACCCGCCTGGCGGCGAAACTGTCCTACACCAACATCGCCTTCGCCCTGGCGCCGGACCGGTTCACGATGTCGACCTTGCGCGAAATCTACTGCGCGGCGCTTGGATACGACGTCGACACGACGAACCTCCAGCGGGTCCTCTCCCGCCGAAAGGTGATCACACCCACCGGCGCCACCGCCGCCCCCGGCCGCGCGGGCGGGCGCCCCGCCGCGGTCTACCGCTTCACCGACTCCGGGCTGCGTGTAACGGACGAATTCGCCGCACTCCGCCCACCCGGCTCCTGATCAGCGGCGCGATCTCTGCGGACACCCGACATACCCGCGGATGACGTATGGCCTCGTCCGGGTCCTGCGAGCACGTGCGCGAAGGCGCCTGGAGTCAGTAGTCGGTGGCCACTTTCCGATGCTTGTCCTGGCGTCGATACTGCCGCTTGCTCGGTACCGGGCCCGCGGCGTTGCTGCGGCGCAGGGCATCTCGCCGCCGCCAAGCCACTAGATCTGCGCGCTCCTCGGCGACAGGAGGCGTCTCGGCCATCGTGTGATGTGCTCGCTTCATCCCCGCCTCCTCTCGGCCCGCTCAGGGCCGCCTCCGGCCGCCCACCCTATCCTCGCTACCGATTCCCCCTCCACTGCTTTTCGCCGCGGACCACGGGTGCACCGCGGCGGCTCCTCCGACGGTGGTGCGGATACTTCGACCCGCGGAGGCCTTGCCTGCGATCCCGGTGCCGACTGTGCTCGCCGCCCAACCATCACAGCTTGGACAGCTCACCGACCCGAAGCCGCCGAAGTCGGCTGGTCGGCCGCCCCCAGAGGCTGATCCAGCGAATCACGCCGCGGGGTCGACGAGGACCACGTGTGTCGGTTAGCTCACAAAACGGGGCGTGCGGTGTCGCGAAGCGCCGGATCGTGGCAGTGTTGACCGTTGAGATCGAGCAATCGATGTGATTGGCTCGGCTCATCTACAGAAAAGAATGAAGTAAGCAATGGCTCAAGGCAGTGTGAAGTGGTTTAACAGCGAAAAAGGCTTCGGCTTCATCGCGCAAGACGGTGGCGGCGCCGACGTCTTCGTTCATTACTCCGCCGTGTCCGGCTCGGGATTCAAGTCCCTTGAAGAGGGGCAGCGCGTGGAGTTCGAAATCGGCCAAGGACAGAAGGGCCCGCAGGCTCAGGACGTCCGCGCGATCTGATCGACGTAGCTAGGTAGGAGCCCCGCACCATGCAGGTGCGGGGCTTTTGCGTGTGATGAGCGTCCAGGCCGCGGCATCCCGGTGGTCGAGAATGCCGGGCTGCTGAGTCATTGCGCGCCGGAAAGCTCCAGGTCTGCCACCTCGACCAGCCCCTCTTCCGACCGTGCCGTCTCCAGCGTGAACCGCGCGGACCGGCCACGGACGACGAGGGAGGCGATCGAGTTGCCGAAATGCGGGCCGCTGATCTTCCGCCATCGGACCGGATCCGGTGAGATCCCACGCCGATCCGCGAGCCACCGCAGCGCCGACGCGATCGGCGCCGCCCACGACAGCGCGAACGCCGGATGGAGCAGCTTGGACGGTTCGTTGTGCACCGGCGAGCACACCAGTTGCAACACTCGAGATTTCGTCGGCTGCGGGTAAACCGCGCCTGCGACGTAGCTGTGATGCACGTCCCCGGACAGCACGCAGATCGTGCCGGGTGCACCCGGTGCATCGCCCAGCCGATGAAGCAGCCGGGCCAACCGTTCGAACGACGCACGGAACGCGGGCCAGTGCTCCAGATCCGCTGCCTGCCTGACCTTCTCGCCGAGCCGCCCGCGCCATCCCGGCAGATCCGCCGCACGCTCGTTGAGCGATTGGAAGTGGCTCAGCGCGGGGGGCATCAGCCACGGCAGGGACGATCCGATCAACAGATGGTCGAAGTCGCCCTCGGCGTTGCGCTCGATCCAGTCGAACTCCTCCGGCCCGACCATCAGCCGCTGCCCGTCGAGGATTCGGCCGCTGCGGGTGTCGATCACCAGCAGCCGGACCCGGCCGAAGTCGCGGCGGTAGCTCCAACGGGCGGGTTTGCGGCCGTCGACCTCCTTGTCGGCCTGCTCCGCGAAATCCTCCAGCAACTCCTGCACGTCCGCACCCGCCTCGGTGACCTGGCGGTAGAGCGGGTCACGCGCCAACTCGTCCGGGCCGAGGTTGCCGATGTGCTGGTATACCCAGTAGGACGCGAGCCCGGCGCGAATGCGCTTGCGCCACCACGGCTTCGTCGCCATCTGCGCACGCCATGCGCGCGAGGTGTTCCAGTCGTCGCGAACATCGTGGTCGTCGAAGATCATCGACGTCGGCACGGTCGACATCAGCCAGCGGATCTCCGGGTCCGCCCACGACTCGTGGTACAGCTCGGCGTATTCGCGGAACGACACGACCTCGCCGCGCGGCTCCTGCCCGCCGCGCCGCTGGGCGAGCCACTCCGTCATCCGCGGTGTCGGCTCGTCGGCGTAGACCTGGTCGCCGAGGAGCAGCAGCGCGTCCGGCCATTCCCGCTCGGGCGCGCCCATCATGCGCCGGGCGTAGGCGTCCAGCGCGTCCACCCCCAGCTTGTCGGCCTCCAGCACGCCCGACGTGGCCTTGGCCGCCCGGCACGACCCGAACAAAATCTTCTCCACGGTGCGCGTGCGAATCCGGCAAGGCGGCAGCTCGGATCCCGGTTCGGGCCACACCGCCACCCCGTCGAGCCGCACCTGGTAGGGAATCGACGCACCGGGCTCGAGTCCATCGATCGAAACCAGCGCGAAGTGCTGCTCCCCCACCTGGAACGTGCGAGCACGCCGTCCCAGAACGTCCACCTCACACGCGTCATCGGTTTCCACCCAGACGGTCGCCGAGGTCGCGTCGACATGCCGCAACACCGGCCCCAAAACCAGATCCGCCATACCTCGAACGCTACGTCCCCGATCGTCGCCAGGAAATCGAGATCGACGGAATATGGCTGCGGCATCGTCCGAGACGAGCTCTCCACCATGTGCTGTTGATCGTGAAAGGGTGGGGATACCGGGTCGACGTGGAAGGTCAGGCCGTCCTCATCTGCGGGTCCGGGGGTGGGGCTTCGGTCCGCCGCGTCACCCGGGATACGGCCCAGAAGGCGAGTTCCACCAACCAGAACAGCAGGAGGAAGATCGTCACCACGGTGACGGGTACCGCCAGGAAGAGCACCGACGGGACGGCGACGACAACGAACCGGGCGACGTCGGCCGGGCTCGCGCCACGCAACCGGTGGGCCGCGCGTACGGCCGCCCACATCATCCAGCGGCGCGGCAGCGAGACGCCGAGTTCGTGCAGGCTCCGGCGGAAGATGCCGTCGGCGTCGGCCACGCTCACCGTGCCGGAGCTGAGCAGGTAGTCGTGCAGGATCGCGGCGCGGGTGTAGCTGCCGTAGCGCGGGATCAGCCAGACCAGTGCGCGCGGCACCGAGGCGAAATCGGTGCGGAAACCGGCGGGAACCACGAATTCCTGACTCGCGCCGTGATAGACGAGGGGTTCGGTCACCCGCCAGAACTTGGCGTCGAGCTCTTCGACGACCGGCCCGCCACCGACAAAGGTCACGTCCTGTTCCTCCAGCGCACGCTTCGCTCCCACACCCACTGTGGTTCGGAGAGCCTTCCGTCGTCGCGGCTACCCGCCGGGCGACGCGTCAGTACCGTGGACGGTATTCGGGTACCGAATATCCTTCCGCGGCAGGCTCGTAGCCACGATAAGGCAGCTCCGCTCCCTTCGCAGCTTCACCATAGGGCGGGAAGGAGCCGAAGGCTTCCTCCTCGCTCCGCGCGATGCGGCGTCCGCTGCCGAGATCCTCCGACGTACTGAGCGCGGCGAGGAACAGCAGGACGAACGACGCGATCAGCGGCTGCACGATCAGCGCCAGCGCACTGCCCAGTTCGATAGGCAACGTGACGATCTGTCCGACCGGCGGGTCGTGCGAGCGTGGGTGCAGCCATTCGGCGACCTGCTCCCCCACACGCGCCATCACCACCGCGCCCACGCCGGAACCAACCAGCAGGCCGAGTTGCAGCAGCGGCCCGCGCGCCGAGCGCCACCGCCACACGGCGAGCGCGCAGAGCAGACCGAGCACCGCCCCCGCGAGCACGAACAACGCCAGCGCGTCGAATTGATGCGCGCTCTCACCGGTCAGCGCGACCCCACGGCCCGGCTCGACCACCAGCAACCGTTCGGTCGGCGCCAGCAGGCCCCATCCGGCACCGGCGAGCGCGCTCACCATCACCACGGCCACGGCGATCACCGCCGCCGCGCGTGCCTCGTCCCGCAACGACGCCACTAGCGGCGTTCCAATTCGGCCGAGTCGGTGACGCCGTGCCGGGAACACTTGGCCCACCAGCCGTCCGGGCTCACCTGCACGATCATGCGGCGGCCGCACTGTTCGCAGAAACGCGGCGGCTCCAGGCCGAGTGCGGCGGCGGCCGGGATCGCGTCGTCTAGACCCGGCACGATTCGCTTGCCGGTGAACGGGTTGTAGCGCTCGTCCATATTCATGACAGTACCCATGCTCGCCTGCCTCATCGTCGCAACCGAGCCGGGTCAGAGTGTTTCGTTGAGCGCCTTGATCGGCATCTTCAGCTCGCCCAGCAGATCCAGGTCCTGTTCGGCCGGGCGGCCGAGGGTGGTCAGGTAGTTGCCGACGATGACGGCGTTGATGCCGCCCAGGATGCCCTGCTTGGCGCCGAGATCGCCCAGGGTGATCTCGCGGCCGCCCGCGAAGCGCAGCATGGTGCGCGGCAGCGCCAGCCGGAACGCGGCGACGGCGCGCAACGCGTCGGACGCGGGCAGCACCTCGAGATCGCCGAACGGGGTGCCCGGCCGCGGGTTGAGGAAGTTCAACGGCACCTCGTCGGGTTCGAGTTCGGCCAGGTTCGCGGCGAACTCGGCGCGCTGTTCCAGCGTCTCGCCCATGCCCAGGATGCCGCCGGAGCAGACCTCCATGCCCGCCGCACGGACCATGCGCAGGGTGTCCCAGCGCTCCTCCCAGGTGTGCGTGGTGACCACGTTCGGGAAGTAGGAGCGGGAGGTCTCCAGATTGTGGTTGTAGCGGTGCACGCCCATCGCGGCCAGTTGATCGACCTGTTCCTGGGTGAGCATGCCCAGCGAGCAGGCGACCTGGATGTCGACCTCGTTGCGGATCGCCTCGACGCCGGCCGCCACCTGGGCCATCAGGCGCTCGTCGGGGCCGCGCACGGCGGCCACGATGCAGAACTCGGTGGCGCCGGTCTTCGCGGTCTGCTTGGCGGCCTCGACCAGGCTCGGAATGTCCAGCCACGCGGCGCGCACCGGCGACTGGAACAGCCCCGACTGCGAGCAGAAATGGCAGTCCTCGGGGCAGCCGCCGGTCTTGAGGCTGATGATGCCCTCGACCTCGACTTCGGGACCGCACCACTTCATGCGTACCTCGTGGGCCAGGGCGAGCAGCTCCTCCAGCCGGTCGTCGCCCAAGCGCAGCACCTCGAGGGTCTGCTCCTGGTTCAGCCCTTCCCCGCGTTCGAGCACCTGCTCGCGGGCGATCGACAGAATGCGCGACGTCCCGACCTGCGTCGGTGCTGGCGCAGTGGTGTCTACAGGTGCCTGGGTCACTGCCACGAATCCCTTCGTCCGGCCGAGGTGGCCGTGCAACTTGAACGGTGTTCAGGCTAGGGTAGCGGTAGGAGTGAGTCAAAGCACGACGGGAAGGGCATCGAGTGCAACTGCACCGGGCGGACGTGGTCGAGGGCGCCATCGCGATTCTGGACCGATACGGCCTCGCCGACCTCACCATGCGCAGATTGGCCGGTTCTCTCCAGGTGCAGCCGGGCGCGTTGTATTGGCACTTCCCGAACAAGCAGGCGCTGCTCGGCGCGGTCGCGGACAAGATCCTCGCGCCCATGGAAGACCCGATCGAGGCCGAGGAATGGTCCGGTCAGATCACCGAATTGGCCCACCGGATGCGCGACTGCCTGCTGGCCTATCGCGACGGCGCCGAATTGGTCTCGGCGACTTACGCTTCCCGGCTCACCACGAGCAAGGGACGAGAGCGTCTGGTGAGCGCCGCGATTCGCGCGGGCATGCCCCGCCAGGAGGCCGAACTCGCGGCGTTCACGCTGCTCTACTACGTCCTCGGCGAGACCGTCGACGAGCAGTCGAGGATGCAGATGGACTCGGCGGGCGCCCTGCCCGACGGCGCCTCGCCACTGGAGGAAACCACGGACGCCACAGCCCGTTTCGACTTCGGCCTGCAACTGTTCGTCGCGGGCGTGCGGCACCTGCTCGGCACCCGCGTCCGCTGACGCCGGGCGCGACGGCGGTCCGTTCGACATGTGCCGACGGTGGACATTGTTTTCGCCACCCGGCGCCTACTCGGTCTCCCGCCGCGCTGGTGTCCCGACCACGCCGGGAAACCAGCGGTGCATCGTGTAGGCCCCCGCCGCGGCGGTGACCGCGAGCGCGATGGACGCCCCGCCGAGGACGGTGAGGGCGCTGATCGCGCCGACCGCCACCGGCCCGGCGAACATGCCGATGTCGTGGGTGAGCCGCCAGGCGCCGAGGAATTCCGCGCGCTGCCCCTCGGGGGCGACGTCGGCGCCGACCGTCATGATCAACCCGTTGCTCAATCCGTTGGCGAGCCCGAGCAGCACGGCGGCGCAGCCGAGACCGAGCACCGAGGAGGTGAACGGCAGCGCGCCGAAACCGAGGGCGAACAGGAGCATCGACGGCACGCCGGTGGCGCGCCTGCCGTAGCGATCCAGCCACACGCCCGCCGGATAGGACATCAGCACGTCCACCGCACCCGCAGCGCCGAACACCAAACTGGTGGTCGACGCACTCGATCCGATGTGCGCCGCCCACAGCGGCAGCAGCGCCAGCCGTGCCGCCCGTGCGGCGCCGACCAGCAACGCGGCCGAGCCGAGCGTGCCGAGAACTCGGCGATGCTCGACCACGACCGCTCCCAGCGAATGCCGCTCCCCTGCCCCGCCCGCTGCCTCCGGCGACCGGATCGCCGCCATGGCCGCGCCGGAGATCACCGTGGTCACCAGTTGCAACCACAGCGCCCCGTTCGGGCCGAGCGAGTGCACCACGGCCGCACCGAGGAACGGTCCGCAGAAGAAACCCAGCCGCATCGAACCGGCCAGCGTCGACATCGCGCGCCCGAGCTCGGCGGTGGGCACCACGGCCACCAGGTAGGTCTGGCGAGCCAAGCCCCACACCGCGCCCGCCGCGCCATTGAGCAGCATCGCCAGCGCGAGCACCCCGACGTTCGGCGCGACGATCGCGGCGAGCACCCCGACGGCCCCGAGCACCGAACCCACCGCCAACGCGCCGCGCTCGCCGATCCTGGCGACGACCCGTCCAGCGGGCAGATCCGTGAGCACCATGCCCAGCCCGGACAGCGCGACGATGACTCCCGCGATCGCGGCCGACGCACCCAGATCCAGCGCCCGCAGCGCGTACATCGGCGCCGCCGCCCCTGACCCGACGCCGTACACCACCATCGGCACGAACACGGTCCAGGTCAGCGACCGTAACCGCACCGGCATGGCGACCTCGCCCAAAACCGCGGACCGCTCGCTCATCGCCGCGCCCTCGATCGGCGGAAACCGCCCCGCGTCTCCGGTGCCCTGTCCCAGCCGATCACCTGCCGGCCGCCACCACCGTTCGGGGCAGGGCCGCGTGCCGATCGCGATCCGCTACCTGTGGCGGAGTTCGCCCCTCCGGGGCTTACCGACTCGGCTCGTCGCCAACGCGGCTCACGCAGCGCGCCGACCGCCCGCCGCCCCGCTGACCAGCCCTTGCGGCGTCGATCGCTCGGTGACCGCCATGCTGCGCGGCGATTCCATTCGAGCCGGATATCGTGCCGTTCGCCGGGCCGCACCGAACAGTAGCTCGGTGCCTTTTCCCGTCTGCTGTGAAAGACCGACAGGGCGCGATAGCCCGAGGACGGTGCCACCCGCGCCCGGGAGACGGCACCGGCTGCACCCGCATTGGACGCGTGCGACCGATCCGTGGTGCGCAGCGGCGCCGTCCTCTGCCGGACCGACCGGTGAAACTGTGCGGAACAGTCGGTTTCGCCCGGGCCGCTCACCTGGTCAGGGCGGGCTGCCGGGCGAAGCGGCTGTCGGGGCGGGGCAGGCCGAAGTGGTCGCGCAGGGTGGTGCCGGTGTACTCGGTGCGGAACAGTCCGCGCTCCTGGAGGATCGGCACAACCGTTTCGGCGAAGACTTCCAGTCCGCCCGGGTAGTACGGCGGCATCACGTTGAAACCGTCGGCGGCGCCGTTGCGGAACCATTCCTCGATGGTGTCGGCGACCTGTTCGGGGGTTCCGGCGAACACCCGGTGACCGCGCGCACCGGCGAGACGGTGCAGCAGACCGCGCACAGTCGGCCGTTCGCGCTGCACGATGCCCGCCACGACCTGCAACCGGCTCTGGCCGTTGTCGGTGACATCGCCCGCGTGGGTGAACAATTCGACCGGAATCGGCTCGTCCAGCGGCAGGTGTCGCAGGCTGATCCCGGCGATGCCCTCCAGCTGGCCCAACCCGTACTCCGGCACGGTGAGTTCGTTGAACTCCCGTTCCAATTTCTTGGCCGCGGCCTCGGTGTCGGCGATGAACGGGCTGATCCCGGGCAGGATCTTGACGTGCTCGGGGTCGCGCCCGAAGCCGCGGGCGCGCGACTTGATGTCGGCGTAGAACGCCTGCGCGTCGCTGAGCTGCTGATGCGCGGTGAAGATCGCCTCGGCGTACTTGCCCGCGAATGCGCGGCCGTCGTTCGACGAGCCCGCCTGTACCAGCACCGGGTATCCCTGCGGCGTGCGCGGCGCGTTGAACGGCCCGCGCACCCGCAGGTGTTCGCCTTCGAAGTCGATCCGGTGGATCTTCTCCGGGTCTGCGTACAGGCCGGAGGATCGGTCCAGGACGATGGCGTCGTCTTCCCAGCTGTCCCACAGCGCGATCACGGCATCGACGAATTCCCGTGCCCGCGCGTACCGTTCGGCATGATCGGGATGCTTGTCCAGGCCGAAGTTCGCCGCGGCGAGATCGGTGCCGGTGGTGACGATGTTCCAGCCGGCGCGGCCGCCGGAGATGTGGTCCAGCGTGGAGAACAGCCTGGCCAAGTTGTAGGGCTCGTAGTACGTCGTCGACGCGGTGGCGATCAGACCGAGATGCGTCGTGGCCGTGGCGATCGCGGTGAGCAGGGTGATCGGCTCCAGTCCGGAGGCCGCGTTGTGCTTGACCTCGGTGCGCAGCGCGGGACCGTCGGCGAAGAACACCGCGTCCAGCTTCGCCGCTTCGGCGGTGCGTCCGATTTCCTGGTAGTAGGCGACGTCGTAGATCCGCTCGGGACTGCTCCACGGATGCCGCCAGGCGGCCTCGTGGTGGCCGGAAGGGTAGATGAAGGCGTTGAGGCTGAGTTGGCGCGGTGCGGTAGTCATGAGGCTTTCTTCTCGTCGGTGGGCGTGTCCGCGACATCGACGCCCAGGCTGGCCAGCAGCAGGGATCGGTGCCGCAGGAACGCGGGGTCGCCGTGACGGCGTGGGCGTTCCAGGTCGATGCGCTGGTCCACCGCGATGCGCCCGTCGTCGAGCACCAGGACGCGGTCGGCGAGCAGCACCGCCTCGTCCACGTCGTGGGTGACCAGCAGGACGGCGGGCCGATGCTTCGCGCACAGGTCCTCCAGCAGCGCGTGCATCCTGATCCGGGTGAGCGCGTCCAGCGCGCCGAACGGCTCGTCCGCCAGCAGGAGTTCGGGTTCGCGCACCAGCGAGCGCGCCAGGGCCACGCGTTGTTGCTCGCCGCCGGAAAGCTCCTTCGGCCAAGCCTTTTCCCGTCCGGCAAGCCCGACTTCGGCCAGCGCCGCGCGACCGCGACCGGCCGCATCCGAACCGCCGAGCCCGAGGGTCACGTTGTCCAGCACACGCGCCCAGGGCAGCAACCGGGAGTCCTGGAACACCACGGAACGATCGGTGGGCACACTCAGCTCGCCGGAGCCCGGCACGTCGTAGTCCAGTTCGGCCAGTGCCCGCAGCAGAGTGCTCTTACCCGAACCGCTGCGGCCGAGCAGGGCGACGAACTCGCCGCGGGCGATGTCGAGATCGAGGTCGCGCAGCACGACCCGGTCGCCGAAGCCACGGCGCAGCCGCCGGGCGCGCACGACGCTCAGTCCCCGAGTGTCTGTCGCCATGACAGCGCCCTCCTTTCCGCCGCGCGCACCAGGATGTCGCCGAACAGGCCCAGCAGGCCGTAGATGACCAGGCCGACCACGATGATCTCGATCTGGCCGTAGGTGCGGGCCTGGGTCATCAGATAACCGATGCCGCTGGTGGCGTTGACCTGTTCCACCACGACCAGCGCCAGCCACGAGATGGTGACGGCCAGCCGCAGACCGGTGAAGAAACCGGGCAGCGATCCCGGCAGCGCGATCCGGCGGACGAACCCCCACCGCGACAGCCCCACCGTTTGCGCGAGTTCCACGTATCCGGCGTCGACGCTGCGCAGGTGGGCGTGCGTGTTCAGGTAGATCGGGATCGCCACGCTGGTGGTGATCACCACCAGCTTCATTTCCTCGCCGATGCCGAACCACACGATGAACAGCGGGATCAGCGCGAGGGTGGGAATGGCGCGCTTGATCTGGATCGGCCCGTCCACCAATGCTTCACCGACCCGGCTCAGCCCGGCCAGCAGCGCCAGCACCAGGCCGATCGCGACCCCGAGCCCGAGCCCGATCACGGCGCGCTGCACGGAGGTCAGCAGATTGCTCTGCAGCCGGCCGTCGGCGATCAGGTCACCGGCGGTCTCGGCGACCGTCCACGGTGCGGGCAGGGTTTCCGGATCCAGTGTGCCCGTCGCGGAACCGGCCACCCACGCGGCGATCAGCAACGAAGGTCCCACCGCGATGCCGAACGGGATCGGGCGGCCCGGCCCCAGGCGCGGCCGGGCCGGTTTGCGTTTCGCCAGTACCGGCTGCGCGGAGCGGCCGAGGCCGATGCGGCGCAGCACCGCGGCGTCCAGGGTCGCCATCAGCGTGCCTTCGGTTCGAACGATGCGCCGCTCTCGGTGACCGCCGCGGTGATCGCGGCGTCGAAGCGCAGGTCGAAGCCGTTGGACGCCTGCACCTTCTTCGGCAGTTCCCCGGCCTTGGCGATGGCGTCGATGGTGGACTGCTGACGGTCGACGAGTCGCTGGTCCAGATGCGGGAAGACGTAGGTGCCCAGCGAGTCCACGATCCGCTTGGCGTCGTCGGCGCTCACCTTCTGGTTCTCCACGTAGTACCGGCGCGCCCACTCCTCCGGGTGGGTGTTGGCCCACTGGTAGGCCCGGACGAACGCACCGACCAGCGCGCGGGTGGCGGCCGCCTTCGCCGGGTCCCGCACGACGGCGCGGCGGGCATACAGATAAGCGAGGCCACCGTAGATGCCCGCGGTCTCGGAGTCCTGGACCAGCGAGGCGCCCGCCGTGCGAAGGAACCGCGTGACGTTCGGTTCGATCAGCGGCGCGACATCGACCTGGCCGGTGCGCACGGCGTCGGGGAACTCGGCCAGTTGCAGCCGGATCAGCTGCACGTCGGAGGTGGTGAGCCCGGCCTTGTCGATGGCGCGCAACACGGCGGCCTGCTGAGCGGTGCCCTCGGCGTAGGCGATCTTCTTACCCTTCAGATCAGCGAGCTTCGCCACCGACTTGCCCGGCGCCACCGCGAGCTTCAGGGCGGTCGTGCTGGTCTGGTACGACGCGACGATCGGAACGTCCTGTCCGGCGACGAGTGCGTGTATCGGGGGGACGTCGCCGACCTGCGCGACGTCGGCGGCGCCCGCGCGGAACGCCTCCAGGATGGCGGGGCCGCCGACGAAGTTGGCGAACTCCACCTTGAACGGGAGCTTGTCGAGCTCGCCGGAGATGCGCAACACGGATTGCAGCCGTTCGGACTGGTCGGCGACCACCAGGGTGGTTCCGGCGGGAACCTCGGTCGGCAGTGGTCCGTCGGCGGCGGGACCGACCGGCTCGTCGTCCTTCGCGCAGCCGGTGAGTCCGAGGGTCGCAACGGTCGCCACGGCGAGCAATGCGGCGGTCGCGCGGCCGCGGCGGCCGGACCGGAACGTACTTGGTCGGAACATAAGGCGATTGAAACAAGACGAAACCGGCACGGAAACGGTTTGTCTCAGCCTGGTTCGAACCCCTCAGCGCGGCGGGGCGGCCACCATCGTCGACCGGACCTGTTGCTGATAGCGCTGCAGGAACGGCAGGATCTGCTGCTCGATCACCGTGTTGTATTCCCGCGGGCGCTGCATCGGGTTGGCATGCCCGGTGTTTCGCGCGAGCACCACCAGCAGTGTACCGTCCACGCCGCCGGACCGCTCGATCAGCACCCGGTGGGAGTACTCGACGTCCACCACGCGGTCGGCGCTCGCGTCGCGCGGCCGGATGAAGACGATGGCGGGTCGTGGCTTGTCCGCCACGGGCTGGGCCAGTGTGCGCAAGTCGTCGGTCGCGCCACCGGCCACGATCGCGGTGAACTGGGATTCGATCAGACCGTTGCTCGCGGCGTCGCGCGAGACGATCTTGTCCCGCAGCACTTCCGCCAGCACCTCGCCCAGCTTGCCGAATTTCACGCCGAGCGGCCCGTCGCCACGGTCGAGGAAACGGTCCCGGCGGGCGTAGGTCTCCACGGCCAGCCGTAGGCTGCGGCTTTCCCGGGCGCCGGGCAACCAGCCCATCCAGCGCAGCATGTCCTCACCGCGACCCCGGCTCTCCGGACGGACCGCGTTCAGGTCCATCGGCGTGCAGTCCAGGATCACCCCGGCCAGCCTGCGGTCGCTGTCACGGTGGATGTGCTCGGCGACCTCCAGCGCGATCACCCCACCCATGCTGTGGCCGACGAGCACGACGTTGCGCAGGCCGGACAGCTCGGCGGCGCGCACGATGAGGTCGGCGATCACCTTGGTGTCGATGCCCTCGTTGTCGTAGCGGATCGCCCACACCATGCCCATCCGGCGCAGCGCGGGCAGCGCGGTGGCGGTGTCACTGGCGTCCAGCCCGCCGAGCCCGACCAGGTCCACCACGACGGTGTCCCAGTTCTGCGGGTCCACCGGCGCGGCGACGGGCAGGATGGCGGGCTCGGTGCGCGCCAGTCGCGCTTGTTCCGGCGCGACGTCGTACTTCCAGTACTGCGCGAACACCACCAGTCCGGCCAGCAGCAGTGCGGCCACCCGCAGCAGCGTCACCCTGGTGCGGCGCAACGTCTTCCACCCGTGCCCCAGGCTCGTGTCCCGCAGCCGAGCTCGGCGTCGCGTGTCGTCCCAGTCGGAGACGGTGGACGGGTGCCGGGCGTCCATCGGCGACATCTATCCCACTGTAGGCACGGGTTCGGATGGTCGCCACGAACCCGCTACCGTTCAGCGTGCCGCCTCGGCCATAGCCGCGAGTTCGCCCAGCGAGATCCACCGGCCGAGTTCACGCGATGGCATCCGGCAACCCGTCGCGCACTGCCTCGACATCGATGCAGCCGCCGGTGTCGTGCGACGTGTAGGTGATGGTTTGCTCACCTGTCGCCGTGGGATCGACGGTCGCGAACTCGATGATCTGCCTCACCTGCCCGTACGGGACCAGCCGGGCGAAACGACCGTGGCAGGTATCGCTGCCGGTGCCGGTGGGTTCGGCGTCGGTGTGTCACCGCAACTTCGAGCGCACTCGGTCGGCGTGTCCGCGCCCGATCACCTCCGCGCCACCGGCGCACCCCGCTCGACGAATTCGCGACCCATCAGCGAAAAGGCGACCAGGCGGGATCGAACCAGCCCGGTGCGGCGGCGGTGAATCGCGCACGCTGCCAGCCGCCCGCGCCTTCCGGCACCGAACCCACCAGCTCGACGCCGGTGACGCGGGTCAGATCGGTGCGGTTGCACTCGGCGGCGAGGTCCGGTTCGGCGGGCCAGGAACCGATCACCAGGCCCGCGCACCGCACGCCAGCCGATTGCAGTGCGCGGGTGGTCAGTTCGGTGTGGTTGAGCGTGCCCAGCCCGGCGGCGGTGACCAGCAGGACGGGTGCGCCGAGTTTCTGGGCGAGGTCGAGCAAGGTGAAATCGCCCAGGCGCACCAGTAGGCCACCCGCGCCTTCGACCAGAACGAGGTCGGCGTCGGTCAGGGAATCGACGGCGGCGGAGGTATCGGCGAGTGTCAGCTCCGGCAGCCCGGCGCGGCGGGCGGCGGTGTCGGGCGCCAGCGGGTCCGGGTAGCGGGCGAGTTCGACCGTCCGGCTGACACCGGAGAGCCGCTGGATCTCGGCGAGGTCACCGGGTTCGCCGACCGCGACACCGGTCTGGCCCGGCTTGCACACCGCCACCGAACGACCGTTCGCCCTGGCGAGGGCCGCGACGGCGGCGGTGACGACGGTCTTGCCGACGTCGGTGGAGGTTCCGGTGATCAGCAGGACGGTCATGCGGGTACCGCTTCCCGCGCCTCGGCCAGCACCTCACCGAGCACCGTCGCGATGGCATCGAGTTCGGCCGCGGTGAGGCTCGCTCGCGCGGTCAAGCGCAGTCGCGACGTGCCTTCCGGAACCGTCGGCGGACGGAAGCAGCCCACGTCGAGCCCGCGCGCCCGGCAGGCCTGGGCGGCGTCGAAGGCCACCTGCGCCGGGCCGAGGACGACCGACACCACCGCCGACGGCGGCGTGGGGACCCCGGCGATCCGGGCGATGTCGGCGGCACGGTCCAGCACCCGTCCGGCCAGTTCCGGTTCGGAGCGCAGCAGGCGCAGCGCGGCCCGCGCGCCGCCGACGGCGGCGGGCGCGAGACCGGTGTCGAAGATGAACGTGCGCGCCGCGTCGATGAGGTGGGCGCGTACCCGCGCACTGGCCAGCACCACACCGCCCTGCGCGGCGAGGGATTTCGACAGCGTCGCGGTGATCACCAGGTCCGGCGCACCGGCCAGGCCCGACTCGTGTACCAGGCCGCGCCCGCCCGCGCCGCGCACGCCGAGGCCGTGCGCCTCGTCCACCACGAGTACCGCCGCGTTGGCCCTGGTCACCCGGTGCAGTTCGGCGAGTGGGGCGAGATCGCCATCGGCGCTGAAGACCGAATCGGTGAGCACCAGCGCGCGTTCCTCGGTGCGCTCCGACAGCAGCCGGTCCACCGCCGCGACGTCGCGATGCGGTGCGATCTCCACCCTGGCGCGCGACAGCCGGCACGCGTCCACCAGCGAGGCGTGGCTACCGGCGTCGGAGATCACGAGCGAGCCGCGCCCGGCGAGCGCGGTGACCGCGCCCAGGTTCGCCGCGTAGCCGGAGGCGAACACGAGTCCCGCTTCGGCGCCGACGAATTGGGCCAGCTCCGTCTCCAGCAGTTCGTGCTCGGCGGTGGTGCCGGTGACCAGGCGCGACCCGGTGGCCCCCGCGCCCCAGCGGCGCACCGCCTCGATCGCGCCTTCGATCACCTCGGGGTGGCGGACCAGGCCCAGGTAGTCGTTGGAGGCGAGATCGATCGAGGATGCCCGGGCGGCGCGCGGGCGCAGCTCGCGACGCAGGCCCGCGGCCACCCGCGCGTCCGCGCGTTCGTCCAACCAGCTCAACGGATCGGTATTCACAGCTCCGCAGCATACTTGAACGCTGTTCAGGACGCCCGCCCACCGGCCCGCTGGTACCGTTGAGCCATCGTTGGTGGTTGTCACCGGCCCGCGGTGACGAAGTTTCACCGGGGAGGAACACGGCCGGATGCCGCGGTGGGCGATAGTCGTCGAGGAAACAACGGGCTCGGGGGAGCACAAGCGCTGGTCACCCCGGATTCTCACGGAAGTGGTCGGCACGCGCGCACAGGCGCTGGCGAAGCTGGCCGGCGTGCTGCCCACCTACACCCCCGAGCATCCCAAACTGCGCGGCCGCCGCATCGTCCTGCGCGACGGCGACACCTACTTGCTGATGGTGCGCGGCTGGGCGGACGACTACCACTGCATCTTCCGGGTATGGGAGATGGTGTCCGACAGCGATCGCCCGGACATCAGGAGCGGCTGACACGACCGGCTCACGGACCGGTGAACCAATTCGGCGGCGTATCGAGCCGGAACACCTCGCCGGGCGTCAGCAAGCGCAGATCGCGCTCCAACTCCGCCAGCCGGTCCGTGCCGAGCAGGTCCGCCCAGCGGTCATGGATCCGGTCGAAGGCGCGCGCAGACCGGGTCAGTACGTCCTCGGCGCGCTCGGTCAGCGTGTAGACCTTGCGCCGCGCGTCGGTCGGATCGTGTCCACGACGCAGGTAGCCCAGCCGCTCGAGCGTCTCGATGTGCTTGCCCGCGGCCTGTTTCGAGACGCCGAGCGCACGCCCGAGGTCCGCGGCCGTGCAACCGTGGGGCCCGCCGGCGCGGCCGACCGCCTGGAAGAGGAAGCCGTGCATCGGCCGCAACTCGGCATGACCGTGCTCGGCCAGTTCGACGTGGACCTCGTCGATCACGGCACGGAAGCCGAGCAGCATGCGCAGCGGCAACTCGTAACCGCCCGCGTCACTTGACATGATGGACAACCTCGTTGACTATATAGACAACCATGTTGTCTATCTTAGGTGGTAGCCCGATGCCCGTCATCCGACACTCCGACACCCGCCGCACCGAAACCCCGGGCGGCGTCATGACCACGCTCGCCTCCCCCACCCAGGGCGGCTCCGGGCTCGCGTTGTGGCGAGTCGAGGTGCCCGCGGACACGAGCGGACCGCTGCACTTCATCGATGCCGAGCAGATCTGGACCGTGCTGGCCGGACACATCGACATCGCACTCGACGGCACCGAACTCACCGTCGCCGAGGGCGATACGGCGATCCTCCCGGCGAACGTCTTGCGGCAGGTGCGCACCGAACAAGGCTTCACCGCCATCGTCGCCGCTCCGGCGGGCGCCCGGGCCGGAACACCGGACAGCGGCGGCACGATCGTGCCGCCGTGGATCGCCTGAGGGGTCACCGACCGGGTTGCGCGGCCACCGCGGCGCGCATCCCGGCGGTGATCGTCGCGATGTCGCCGGACGTGCTGATGAACGGCGGCATGGTGTACACCAAATTGCGGAACGGACGCAACCACACCCCGGCGGCCACCGCGGCGTCGGTCGCGGCGCGCATGTCGACCGGACGGTCCAGCTCGATCACGCCGATGGCACCGAGCACCCGCACCTCCACCACGCCCGGCAGGTCGCGCACCGGGGCCAGGCCCGCCGTCAGCTCCGCCTCGATCCCGGCCACCTCGCCGCGCCAGTCGCGCGAGCGCAGCAACTCGATCGACGCGACGGCTACGGCGCAGGCCAGCGGATTGCCCATGAAGGTGGGGCCGTGCATGAGCCCGCCGTGCGCCGCGCTGATCGTCTCGGCGATCCGCGTGGTGCACAGCGCGGCGGCGAGGGTCAGGTAGCCGCCGGTCAGCGCTTTGCCGACGCACATCACATCCGGGCCGACGCCCGCGCGGTCGGCCGCGAACAACGTTCCGGTGCGGCCGAATCCGGTCGCGATCTCGTCGAAGACCAGCAGCACGCCGTGCTCGTCACACAGCCTGCGCAGGTCGGTGAGGTAGCCGGGGTGGTGCCAGCGCATCCCGCCCGCGCCCTGCACGAGCGGCTCCACGACGACCGCCGCGAGTTCGCCCGCGTGCGCGGCGATCAGGCGCTCCAGTTCCGCCGCGTACTCCGGCCGGTACTCGCTCGGCGGCGCCGGCGCGAACACCTGGTTCACCAGGATGTCGGTCCACAGCGAATGCATGCCGCCCTCGGGGTCGCACACGCTCATCGGTGTGAACGTGTCGCCGTGGTACCCGCCGCGCCAGGTGAGTAGTCGCCGCTTCTCCGGTTTCCCCACCGAACGCCAGTACTGCAGGCACATCTTCACGGCGACCTCGACCGACACCGAGCCGGAGTCGCACAGGAACACCTTGTCCAGCCCGGCCGGCGTCGATTCGACCAGCAGTTCGGCCAGCCGGGCCGCGGGCTCGTGGGTGAGCCCGCCGAACATCACATGACTCATGCGCCGCGACTGCGCGACCAGCGCGGCGTCGAGCACCGGATGCCGGTAACCGTGGATGGCGGCCCACCAGGAACTCATCCCGTCGACCAGTTCGCGGCCGTCGGCCAAGGTCAGCCTGGTGCCCGCGGCGGCGGTCACCACCAGTGGTTCGGTCGTCGCGGGGAAGCCACCGTAGGGATGCCAGACATGCTCGGCGTCGAGTGCGGTGATCTCGTCGGGGGTCAGTGCCACAGGAATCCTCGCGTCACGGCCCCGGCCGTCCGGGGCGGCTTGAACGCCGTTCAAGTTAGCACCCGAGCCGGGTGGGTCCGCCGGGGGTGGGCCGAGTGCGGCCGTTTCCATGCCCGGCCGCGTCTCCCCGGGATAATCTTTGACAAAGTCAAAGATTGGAGCCGACGTGACCGCCGCCGCCCCCGCCGACATCGCCGCCGTCCGTGAATTCAACCGCCTCTACACCCGGGTGATCGGCGTACTGGGCGAGGGCCTGCACGACAGCCGGTACTCACTGACCGAGGCCCGAATCCTGTTCGAGCTGGCCGGATCCGAGGCGACCGAAGTGGTCGCGCTGCGCCACGCCCTCGACCTGGACCCGGGCTACCTCAGCCGCATCCTGGCCCGGTTCGAACAGTCCGGCCTGGTGCGGCGCAATCGCTCCGGCACCGACGGCCGCCGCCAAGAGGTCCGGCTGACCGACCAGGGCAGGGCGGTCTTCGCGACGCTGGATCAACGCTCCAGCGACGAAGTCGGCGCGCTGCTGGACGCGCAACCGCGAGCGACCCGGGCCCGGCTGATCACGGCGATGCGAACCATCCAGCGAATTCTGGACCAGCCCGCCGACACCCCTGCCGTGTCGCTGCGATCCCCGCGCCTCGGCGATTACGGCTGGGTGATCCAGCGCCATGCGGAGCTCTACGCGAACGAATACGGCTGGGACGCGACCTACGAGGAACTGATCGTGCGCATCGTGGCCGATTATCTGGCTTCCCGTGACGAGCAGCGCGAGCGCGCCTGGATCGCCGAAGCGGACGGCCGCCCGGTGGGCAGCGTCTTCTGCGTGCGCGAGGACGACACCACCGCGCGGCTGCGGCTGCTGCTGGTCGAGCCCACCGCCCGCGGCCTCGGCGTCGGTTCCGCGCTCGTCGACGAATGCCTGCGCTTCGCCGCCGCGGCGGGATACCGCGAGATCGTGCTGTGGACCAACGACGTACTCAGCGCGGCGCGGCGCGTCTATCAGCGTGCCGGCTTCGAACTCGTCGACCAGAGCCCGCATCACAGCTGGGGGCACGACCTGGTCGGCCAGACCTGGCGGCGGTCGCTCACGCCCGGGGGCTGAGGCACACGCCGGCTTCAGCAGCGTCGCCGGTATCCCGGCCTTCCCGCAACGGGCCGTGCCCGGCGGACTCGCACGCGTCGCGGTACTTCTCGGCTACCGCCGCCGCCGGCTGGAAAATGCCTCCGACCTCGACTGATCCGGTCGGCCGGAACCACCCGCGGTGCGCGGCGCCCGGCTGGCGCTACTGTCGTTGCCATGGCTCAGCCCGACGCAGCGCCCGGCGACGCGACCCCACTGGGTGTCTGGCCCGGCACCGCCTATCCCCTCGGGGCAACCTACGACGGCGCGGGTACCAATTTCTCGGTGTTCTCGGAGGTTGCCGACGCGGTCGAACTCTGCCTGATCGCCGGGGACGGCGCCGAGACCCGGATCGCGCTCGACGAGGTCGACGGCTACGTCTGGCATGCCTACCTACCCGCGATCGATCCTGGTCAGCGTTACGGATTCCGGGTGCACGGCCCATACGACCCCGACCGTGGATTGCGCTGCGACCCGAGCAAGTTGCTGCTCGATCCGTACGGCAAGGCTTTCGACGGTGACTTCGACGATCACCCCTCGCTCTACACCTACGGGCTGGACTCGCTCGGCCACACCATGACCGGCGTGGTGATCAACCCGTATTTCGACTGGGGCGCCGACCGCGCGCCCAACCGCCCCTACCACGAGACCGTGATCTACGAGGCGCACGTCAAGGGCATGACGATGACCCATCCCGAGGTGCCCGAGGAGTTGCGCGGCACGTACTCGGGGATCGCGCACCCCGCGATCGTGGATCACTTGAAGGGGTTGGGCGTCACCGCGATCGAATTGATGCCGGTACACCAGTTCCTGCACGACCGTGTACTGCTGGACCAGGGTCTGCGAAATTATTGGGGTTACAACAGTTTCGGCTACCTCGCGCCGCACAACGGGTACGCGGCGATGGACCGCGCCGGGTCGGCGGTCACCGAGTTCAAGGCGATGGTGCGCGCGCTGCACGCCGAAGGCATCGAGGTGATCCTCGACGTGGTCTACAACCACACCGCCGAGGGCAACCACCGCGGCCCGACGATCGGCTTCCGTGGCATCGACAACGCCGCCTACTACCGCCTGGTCGACGACGATCCCTCGCACTACATGGATTACACGGGCACCGGGAACAGTCTCAACGTGCGCCACCCGCACACCTTGCAACTGATCATGGACTCGCTGCGCTACTGGATTCTGGAGATGCACGTCGACGGCTTCCGCTTCGATCTGGCCGCCACGCTGGCGCGGGAACTGCACGACGTGGACCGGCTGTCGACCTTCTTCGACCTGGTGCAGCAGGACCCGGTGGTCAGCCAGGTCAAGCTCATCGCCGAACCGTGGGATGTCGGCGAGGGCGGCTACCAGGTGGGTAATTTCCCCGGCCTGTGGACGGAATGGAACGGCAAGTTTCGCGACACCGTGCGCGACTACTGGCGCGGCGAACCGGCGACACTGGGCGAATTCGCCTCTCGGCTCACCGGCTCCTCGGACCTGTACGAGGCCACCGGGCGCAGACCGAGCGCGAGTATCAACTTCGTCACCGCGCACGACGGATTCACGTTGCACGACCTGGTGTCCTACAACGAGAAACACAACGAGGCCAACGGCGAGGACAACCGGGACGGCGAGAGCTGGAACCGTTCGTGGAACTGCGGCGCCGAAGGGCCGACCGACGATCCGGCCGTTCTCGCCCTGCGCGCCCGGCAGAGCCGCAACCTGCTCGCGACGCTGATGCTCAGCCAGGGTGTGCCGATGCTCGCGCACGGCGACGAGATGGGCCGCACCCAGCGCGGCAACAACAACGTCTACTGCCAGGACTCGCCGCTGGCCTGGATGGACTGGTCGCTGCGGGAACAGAACGCCGATCTGCTCGAATTCACCCGCGCGGTGGTCGCGTTGCGCACCGAGCACCCCGTCTTCCGGCGCCGCCGCTTCCTGGCGGGCGGCCCGACCCGTTCGGCGGACGACGCCCGCGACATCGCCTGGCTCACCCCGTCCGGCGAGGAGATGACCGAAGCGGACTGGGACAGCGGATTCGGCAAGTCGCTGGCGGTCTACCTCAACGGCGAGGCGATTCCCGAACCCGGTCCACGCGGCGAACGGATCACCGATGACTCGTTCCTGCTGTGTTTCAACGCCCACGACGCGGCTATCGACTTCGTGCTACCGCGCACCGGCGACGGCGGGGAATGGTCGGTGGCATTGGATTGCTCGACACCGACCGGCCTGACCGACGCCGGGTACCCCGGTGGCGCGACCGTCGCCGTCGAAGCCCGCTGTCTCCTCGTCCTCCGCCAGGCCGCCTGACCCGAATGCCGATGAACGCACCCGATTCCACCGAGATGCATGTGACCGACCCGGTATCCCTGCGACGCAAGCCCGCCCGCCAGACGACGATCCGCAGCGTCTACCGGCTTCAGCTACGACCGGACGCGCTGACCTTCGCCGAAGCGCGCGCCATCGCGGAATACCTTCAGCAGCTGGGCATCTCACATCTCTACCTGTCACCGATCCTGACCGCGACGCACGGCTCGACGCACGGCTACGACGTCACCGATCCGACCACCGTCTCCGCCGCCCTCGGCGGGCCGACCGGGCTCAAGGCCCTCGCCGACGAGGTGCGCAGCCGCGGCATGGGACTGATCGTGGACCTGGTGCCCAATCACGTCGGCGTGGCCGATCCGCGGCAGAACGCCTGGTGGTGGGACGTCCTGCGGAACGGTCAGGAGTCGAGATTCGCGCCGTATTTCGACATCGACTGGAGCCCGGGCAACGGCGCGGGCGGACGGCTGGCACTGCCGGTGTTGCAGAGCGAGAACGACCCGGCCGCCTTGACCGTGGACCGCTCCGGCGCCGAACCCATGCTCGCGCTGCACGATCTGCGTTTCCCCATCGCGCCGGGCACCGACGGTGACAACGCCCTGCGCATCCACGACAAGCAGCACTACCGGCTGGTGAGCTGGAAGGCCGGGCTGTGTACCTATCGGCGGTTCTTCGCGGTCAGCAGCCTGGCCGCGATCCGGCAGGAGAACGCCGAGGTCTTCGAGGTCACCCACCGGGAGCTCGCCGCGTGGTGCGAGCACGACCTCATCGACGGCGTGCGCATCGACCATCCGGACGGCCTGGCCGATCCGGCCGGCTACCTCACCCGCCTGCGCAGGCTGATCGGCCCGCACCGGCTGCTGCTGGTGGAGAAGATTTTGGCCAACCGCGAGCCGTTGGACGCGACGCTGCCGATCGACGGCACCACCGGCTACGAGGCGCTGGCCGACTTCGGCGGCGTGCTGATCGATCCGCGCGGGGAACACGCGCTCACCGAACTCTCACGCCGGGTCGCCGGGCACGGCAGCGACCGGGCCTGGATCGGCGAGACCGAGCACCGGATCAAGCGCGCGGTCGCGGAGACCATTCTGACGCCGGAGATCCGGCGGTTGGTGGCCGCGATCAAACAGGACGCGAACGCCGAGAGTTTCGACACCATGGCGCTGACCAACGCCACCATCGAGGTGCTGGCGTTCATGCCGGTGTACCGGGCCGACTACGCGCCGCTGGCCGGGATGGCGGGCGCGGTGATCGCCGAGGTGGAAAAGCGCAACAGCGAGCTCACCGCGCCACTGGCGGTCCTGGTGGCGGCGCTGGCCGCCGACGGGGCCGCGGCGGTGCGTTTCAGCCAGGTCTGCGGGGCGGTGACCGCGAAGGCGGTCGAGGACACCATGTTCTATCAGGCCGCGCGGCTGGTCTCGTTGCAGGAGGTCGGCGGCAACCCGGCGCGTTTCGGTCATTCGCTCAACGAGTTCCACCTGTCCAGCAGCCAGCGCGCGCAGCTGTGGCCCGCGACCCTGACGACGCTGTCCACGCACGACACCAAACGCGGCGAGGACGTACGCGCCCGCATCGGCGTGCTGTCCCAGGCCGCGGAGACCTGGGCGCGCAACGTCGACTCCTGGCTGGAGACCACTCCGGCGCCGGACGGGACGACGGCGCTGTTCCTGCTGCAGAACATGTTCGGGGTGTGGCCCGCGGACGGCAGGCCGGCCGCCTCGGTTCCCGGCCTGCGTGAACGCCTGCACGCGTTCGCCGAGAAAGCGATTCGGGAGGCGAACACCAAGACGTCCTGGGAGGAGCCCGACGCCGAGTTCGAGTCCGCCGTGCACGCGTGGCTGGACGCGGTGATCGACGGGCCGGTGGGCTCCGAACTCGGCGACCTGGTTCACGAGCTGGCTCCGCACGCCTGGTCGGACTCGCTGTCGCAGAAACTCCTGCAACTGTGCGGTCCGGGCATCCCGGACGTCTACCAGGGCTGCGAACTGTGGGAGGACTCCCTCGTCGACCCGGACAACCGCAGGCCGGTGGACTTCGCCGCCCGCGCGGGCATGCTGCAATCGCTCACCGGCACACCGGCGCTGGACACCACCGGCGCCGCGAAGATGTGGATCGTCGCCTACGCGCTGTGGTTGCGCCGCGAACGTCCCGACTGCTTCGTCGGCGGCACCTACCGGCCGCTGTTCGCCACCGGCGATCACGCGGCCAAGGTGGTGTCCTACGCCCGCGGCCGCACGGGCGAGCCGCCCGAGGTGATCGTCGCCGCCACCCGGCACAGCGTGAGCCTGGCCTCGAGCGGGTGGGGCGACACCTTCCTCGACCTGCCCGCGGGCAGCTGGACCGACCGGTTGACCGGCCACACCTTCCAGGGCCGGGCGAGGCTGGAGAAGATGTTCGGCAGGCTGCCCGTCGCGCTACTGGTGCGCTGAGAGCTCGAGCGGGGGCGCGTCGGCCAGCACGGTCACCCGCTCGAGTTCCTTCGCGAAAACGCCGCGAACCTGCTCGAAGGTCTTCTCCGGAATCACGCCGCCCAGCTCTTCGCGCCAGCGCCGCAGGTTCGCGGGATGGTAGTCCAGCGCGTCCTGTGTGCTGACCGACAGCCGTACGCCCTGATCGGTGGGCGTGTGGATCCGCCGCCAGGAATCCCAGTGGAAGCGGCGACTTCGCGGGTTGCGCAGCGTCCGCAGCAGATTCAGGATGCGATAGCCGATGCTCAGAGAATCGTGCAACCGCATGTGGTCGCCGTTGGTGGTCTGGCAGCGCTTCGACAGCGCGTCCAGCCGATCCCGGTCGAAGGCCAGCCCGACCGACTCCGCCTCCCGGACCATCCACTGCAACGTCGCGTCGGACAGACCGCATTCGGCGTAGCCGCCGCCGATATCGCTGTGCACGCCGGGGAACCACACCTGCTTGACCCGCTCGAAACCGCGCCGGTACTTCACAGTCGGTTCGACCGGCACCTCCCACAGGGACGGTTCGAAGTTGCGCCGCCGTTCGTCGATGGCCAGTGCCTGCCGGGCGCAGTGCACGTGGCGGGAGAGTTTGACGTCGTGGAAGCGGTGCCGCAGCGAGGTGACGCCGGGGACGCCAAGCGCGCCGACGGTGTCGAACACGCCGAGGAAATCGATCTTCGCTCTCCGGCAGTTCTTCCGGCGGAACTCCTGCCATTCCTCCGGCTCGGCCGGATCCGGGTCTTCCGGCGTCGGCGCGGGCGGGCGCTGCCGATAGATGCGCAAGGCGTCCGGGTACTTGCCCGCGATCATCGCCTCCGGGGTCATGATCCCGATCCGGCTGATCAGGCCGGCCAGGCTGCGCGCGGTGAAGGCGCCGCGGCTGAAGCCGAAGATGTAGATCTCGTCGCCCTTTTCCCAGTTCAGGGCGAGATGCCAGTAGGCGGACGACAAATTCGCTTCGAGTCCGAGCCCGAAGGCGCCGCCCATCAGGCGATCGCTGAGGAATCCGCGCGCGCCCGGGCCGGAGACGTAGGTGACCCACTGCTGGATCGTCTCCCCCGCCGGGCCGGGCGCGTCGAACCGGATCGTCTGCGCGATCTTGACGATGTTCGAAACCGTGCTGCTCGACTCGGCCTTCCAGGTGCCGTCGCAACATACAACCAGGCGTTTCATGCGCTGATCCTCCCGCTGGTGTCCCACCGAAACCCGCGTACTCGACTACTCGAATTCATCGCGTGAGACGGGGAAGCGTTAATGCGGGGCGAGCTACGGCGTGTCGCCGGGCCGCTCGCCGAGACCAGCGAGGGCCATTCCGACCAGCCACCGCGCCGCCGCGAGCGCCGCCGCCGCGAGCACCGCGATCTGCGGCGAGCCCGTGATCAGCACCAGGACGAGGCAGGTCGCGAGCCCGACGATCAGTGCGTCGAGCTTGTAGGCCGGCCACGCGCTACCGGCGATGTCGATCGTGGTGCCGCGCGCCGAAGAGTGAACGACCGCCATCTGCTCAGGGTAGTCGGAATCGGAAGTTCGGGCCAGCGAACTTTTGTTCGCAGGGAACACATCGAATCGCCGCGATGTTGCCGCAGACATGCCACTGACAGGTGAATACGAACCGAGTACATCCGACTGGGCCCGCGAGCAAGCCGAGAAGTACGAGAACTCCGGCGGCACCGAGGGCGCGACCTTGCAGGGCAAGCCCATCATCCTGCTCACCACCAAGGGCGCGAAGAGCGGCAAGTTGCGCAAGACGCCGCTGATGCGAGTGGAGCACAACGGCGAATACGCCGTGGTCGCCTCTCTGGGCGGTGCGCCGAAGCACCCCGTCTGGTATCACAACATCAAGGCCGAACCGCATGTGGAGCTGCGCGACGGCACGGTCAACAAGGACTACACCGCGCGCGAGGTCTTCGGCGAGGAGAAGGCGCAATGGTGGGAGCGCGCGGTCGAGGTGTGGCCGGACTACGCGAACTACCAGACCAAGACCGACCGCGAGATCCCCGTCTTCGTCCTCACACCCAGGTAGTTCTACGCAGGTAGCCAGCGTGTCATCGCCACCCGCCGCAGCTCACGGGCACGGCGGGTGGCACCATGATTGGGGTGTCCAATCCGCTTGATGTCCTCGACGCATTGTCCGCTTCTCGCCCCGCGCTCACCGCGGACGAGATCGATGCTGCCGCCAAGCGAATTGCCGACGTCATCGACCCGACCCCGCTCCAGCACAGCGAGCGACTGTCCAAGCTGACCGGGGCGAACGTCTATCTGAAACGTGAAGACCTCAGCGCGGTCCGCTCCTACAAGCTGCGCGGCGCCTACAACCTGGTGGTCCAGCTGACCGAGGAGGAACGCGCCGCAGGCGTGGTCGCGGCCAGCGCGGGCAACCACGCGCAGGGCGTCGCGTTCGCCTGCCAGGCGATGGGGATCAAGGGCCGCATCTACGTGCCGACCACCACGCCGAAGCAGAAGCGTGATCGTATCCGCGTGCACGGCGGCGAGTTCGTAGAACTGATCGCGGTCGGTGAGACCTACGACGCCGCCGCCACGGCCGCCGCCGACGACGTGGAACGCACCGGCGCGACCATGGTGCCGCCGTTCGACGACGCGCGCACCGCGGCCGGGCAGGGCACCATCGCCGCGGAGATCCTGGAGCAGCTGGCCGGCCCACCCGACCTGGTGATCGTGCCGGTGGGCGGCGGCGGCTGCCTGGCCGGTATCGGCACCTACCTGCGGGCGCGTTCCCCGCGCACCGCCATCCTGGGCGTGGAGCCCGCGGGCGCGGCCTCGATGACCGCGGCCCTGGTTGCGGGGGGCCCGGTCACGCTGCCGGAGATCGACCCGTTCGTGGACGGCGCCGCGGTGCGCCGGGTCGGCGCCGTGCCGTACGGCGCGGTGGCCGGGTTCGGCGGACGAGTGGTCTCACACGCCTCGCTGCCGTTGCTGACCACCACCGAATCGCCGAGGGGCGCGGGCACATTCCAGATGATGCAGGTCGACGAGGGCGCGATCTGCACGACCATGCTCGACCTGTACCAGAACGAGGGCATCATCGCCGAGCCCGCGGGCGCGCTCACCACGACGGCGCTGGCGGAGATCAGCGTGGAGCCGGGCTCGACGGTGGTGTGCCTGGTGTCCGGCGGCAACAACGACGTGTCCCGCTACGGCGAGATCATCGAGCGTTCGCTCGTGCACAGCGGCCTGAAACACTACTTCCTGGTGGATTTCCCGCAGGAACCCGGCGCGCTGCGCCGCTTCCTCAACGAGGTGCTCGGTCCCGAGGACGACATCACCCTGTTCGAGTACGTCAAGCGCAACAACCGGGAGACGGGCGCGGCGCTGGTCGGCATCGAACTTGGCGCGCCGGATGGGTTGGGGCCGCTGCTGGAGCGGATGCGCCATTCCCCGATCCAGTGCGAGCGCCTCGAGCCCGATTCTCCGGCCTACCGCTACCTGACCTGAGCCGGATCTACGGCGGGTCGCCCACTCGAGCCGGACCGCCACCGGACCGACCAGACCCGAGCCGGACCGCCAGGTCGACCCCCCTGAGCCCCGGACCACCACCAGGTCAACCCGACCCCAGCCGGACTGCCACCGGACCGACCCGGCCCGAGCCGGACCGCCGCGGGGTCAGGCCGCCTTGGGCGTCTCCGTTGCCGGGATCCGGCGGCGGGAAGCGCGCAGGCAGTTCATCATGAGCGGCAACAGCCAGAATGCCACCGTCTGGTCGTAGCTGAGCTGCGCGGCGGAGAGCCGGTTGTGCACGAAGCCGACAGACAGGCCGAGCCGGGGTTCGGCCCAGCCGAATGAGCCGCCGAGACCGATGTGCCCGAACCCGGCGTGGGCGCCCGGCACCGGCAGCGAGTGATAGCCGAGCCGCCACATCATCGGCAGGTAGAACAGGGCGCGGTCGGGCTGATAGGTCTCGACGCGGCGCAGCGCCTTCATGGTGCGACGGCCGAGGTACCTGCCGCCCGCCACGGTGCCGTCGCCCGCGAGCGCTCCGTACATCGTGGCCAGCGCGGGCGCGGTGGCCACACCGTTGCCGGCGCCGAGTTCGGTCTCCAGGATCGGCGGGCTTGCGCCCTCGAGAATGGCTTCCAGTCCGGGCAGGAACAGGCAGCGGGTGGCGGCGCCGAGCGCGCCGGGGATCCGGTGGCTGCGGCCGAGAACCGCGGCCCCCAGCGGCTTTCCGAGCATGCTCAGCTGGGTGCCCGCGAGCGGCGCGTAGGTGATCGCCGCACCGGCAGGTGGCTTTCCGAGATACAGGCCGTCGATGCCGAGCGGCTCGGCGACCTCGGTGCGGATCAGTTCGGCCAGGCTGGTGCCGGTGATGGCGCGGGCAAGGCCCCCGACCAGCCAGCCGAAGGTGAGCGCGTGGTAGGTGGGCACACCGAGCGAGCGGTCGGGCTTCGCCGCGGCCAGGCGCTGCTCCATGAGCTCGTGATCCAGCACGTCGGCCAGTCCGCCGGTGGCGATCGGGGCCAGCGCGGACAGTCCCGCCCGGTGGGTGAGCAGCTGGCGGACGGTGATCTTGCGCTTGCCGTTGGCGCCGAATTCCGGCCAGTACTCAGCGACGGGGGCGGAATAGTCGAGCAGCCCGCGGTCGGCGAGACGATGCACGACGGTGGCGGCGATCCCCTTGGTGGCCGAGAAGATGATCGTGCCGGTGTCTCTGTTCCACGGAGCGTCACCAGCGGAACCGACCCAGATGTCGATCAGCGGCTCTCCGTGCCGGTGCAGCGTGAACGCCGCGCCCGCACCCCGGCGAGTGCCGAACGCCCGTGCGAAAGCACGCACGAACGGTGCGAATTCGGCGGCTGCGCTGCCACCCATCCCCGGGGGAAGAACCGCGAGGTCCCCGGAAGCGACGTTGCTCATCTCTCCACGGTAATGGCATGGGACGATTCCGGCAAAGTGCCCGTCTCGGACAGTTGCCCGCCCGTGATCCCGAAACCGCCCGAAAGGCGGCCCGGAGCTGGGATTCCACGCTATCGGCGCGGGCCGGGCAGCGCGGTTTCCAGCAGGGTGAAGGAGTGACCGGGAACGGTTGTGGCGGAAGGGCCGATCGTCGGGGATTCCCAGGACAGCAGCGGGAGGCCCGCGATCGGGATCGCGACCTGGTCCTCCCCGAGGTTGCACATCAGGGCCAGCGTGCCCCGGCGCACGACGATCCATCGCGCGGCCTCGTCGTAGTCCACCGAAACGTGGGTCAGCCAGGGGTCACTGAGCTCCGGCCGGTCGCGGCGCAGGGCGAGCAGGGCGCGGTAGCAGGACAGCAGCCGTGCGTGCTCCGGCTCGTCGGCTTCGGTCCAGTCGAGCTTGGAGCGCAAGAACGTCTTCACGTCCTGCGGGTCGGGCACCTCGCCCGCGGGCCAGCCGTGTGCGGCGAACTCCTTCTTGCGCCCGGATGCGGTGGCGGCGGCGACCTCTGGGTCGGTGTGCGAGGTGAAGAACTGGAACGGCGTGCGCGCCCCCCACTCCTCCCCCATGAACAGCATCGGCGTGAACGGGCCGCACAGGACGAGGGCCGCTTTGATCGCGAGCTGGCCGTCGGTCAAGTAGGAGCTAGGGCGATCACCGAGCGCCCGGTTGCCGATCTGATCGTGGTCGCAGGTGTAGGCCAGCAGGGCACTGCCCGGGATCAGGCCGCGATCGATCGGCCTGCCGTGTGTGCGGCCGCGGAAGCTGGAATACGTTGCCGCGTGGAAGAACCCGTGTTTCAGAGTGCGGGCGAGGCAGCGCAGCGAGCCGAAGTCGGCGTAATAGCCCTGTCGCTCACCGGAGACGGCGGTGTGCACGGCGTGGTGCAGGTCGTCGTTCCACTGCGCGGTCAGGCCGTAGCCACCGGCCGCGCGCGGGGTGATCAGCTTCGGATCGTTGAGATCGCTCTCCGCGATCAGCGTCAGCGGCCTGCGCACGTGGGTGGCGAGCCGCTCGACGGCCACCGACAACTCGGCCAGCAGGTGCGTGGCCGTGCGGTCGACGAGGGCGTGCACCGCGTCCAGGCGCAGCGCGTCGATGTGGAAATCGCGCAGCCAGCGCACCGCGGCGTCGAGGATGTATCCGCGCACCTGATCGGACTGCGGGCCGTCGAGGTTGAGGCTCTGCCCCCAGGTGTTGCGGCCCTCGGTCAGATACGGCGCGAAGCGCGGCAGGTAGTTGCCGGACGGACCGAGATGGTTGTAGACGACGTCCAGGCAGACCGCCAGCCCCCGGATATGGCAGGCGTTCACGAACCGTTGCAGACCGTCGGGCCCGCCGTAGCTCTCCTGCACCGCGTACCAGAGCACGCCGTCGTAGCCCCAGTTGTGCGCGCCGTCGAAGGCGTTCACCGGCATCACTTCGACCACGGTGACGCCCAACCCGACGAGATGGTCCAGCCGGTCGATCGCGGCGTCGAAGGTGCCTTCGGAGGTGAACGTTCCGATGTGCAGTTCGTAGTAGACCGCCCCGGCGTGCGGCCGCCCGGTCCAGTCCACATCGGTCCACCCCGCCGGATCGAGGGTGTGCAGCGCCGAACGGGCGTGCACCCCGTCGGGCTGGCGCGGCGAGCGGGGATCGGGTAGCACGGTCGGGTCGTCGTCGAGCAGGAAGCCGTATCTGGCCCCGCTCCCGGCCGGAACGTCGGTGCGCCACCACCCGTCCGGCGACCGAGTCATCGAGTGGACGACACCCTCCAGATCCAGTCGCACCGCCTCCGGCCGCGGCGCCCACACCTCGAACCTAGTCACCGCGCCAGCATCGCACGGACACGCCCGGCCCGCCGGATACGGACACCGGCCTCGGGCGCAGCGGCGCGCACAGCCACCGGATACGAGCACCGGCCTGACCACGACGGCGCGCATCAACACCAACACCGACCCAGGCACAACACCGCACAGCACCACGAACACCGACCCTCGGCACAACAGCGCGCACGGCCACCGACCCGACCGCAGCCGCGTGCGCACCCCCCGCACTCGACCACAGCGGCATGTGCGGTCCCGGCTCGCCTGCCAACCGACTGAAGTCGCTTCACTCGGTCCGCGCAACCACGGTGACCGGGCCGGGCGCGGGCGCCCACCGGGGTGTGGGCGTAGGACCCTGGCCCAGACGCGCGATGCCTGCAAGAGTGGAGGTGTGGGTGTCTATGCGGAACATGTGGTTCCCCGGATCGTCAACCTGGCCTGCGGGATGCGGGACCTGGATCCGCTGCGCGAGCGGGCCTGCGCCGATCTGCACGGGCAGGTCGTGGAAGTCGGTTTCGGTTCGGGATTGAACGTGCCGTTCTACCCGGCGACGGTCGCGTCGGTGCGAGCGGTCGAGCCCGCCGATCTGGGCTGGCGGCTGGCGAGCGACCGCGTCACCGCCGCCACCGTGCCGATCGAGCGGGCCGGTCTGGACGGGCAGGCGCTGCCCTTCCCGGACGACAGCTTCGACTGCGCGCTATCGACCTGGACCATGTGCACCATCCCCGACATCGCCGCCGCGCTCGCCGAGGTCCGCCGGGTGCTCATCCCCGGCGGGACCCTGCATTTCGTCGAACACGGGCTGGCGCCGGACGAGAAGGTACGTGTGTGGCAGCACCGGTTGAACCCGGTGCAGAAACGACTGTTCGGCGGCTGCCACCTCAACCGCGACATTCGCGGCCTGGTAGCAGACGCCGGTTTCGAGATCCGCGACGCCGAGTCGTTCTACGGGGAGCACGCTCCCCGCTTCCTGGTCGCCCAGACGCTCGGTGTCGCGGTCTCGCCCTGACGATCAGACGATGCGCACCGACAAGGTGTAGGTCGCGTTGCCACGGCTCGGCTCCACCGAAATGGTGTAGTAGCCACTCTTCGGCAACGTGATCCGGCTCCAGGTCTCCTCCGCGCACAAGACGCGTCCGTCCGGGCCGCTGGTGGTGAACCGCGCATTGCCCTCGACGGAGGTGAGCTCGAGGGTCAAGCTCTGCCCGGCCCGCGCCTCGAACGCGTAGGTGTCGGCGTCGCCGCGGATGACCGCGCCGTCGACCGATGTGTGATCGCTTCCCGGCGCGAACTCGATCGCGTAGACCGACCCCGCGTTCGCCGCGCCTGCCCCGACCGTCGTGACGGCGAACGCGGGCACGAACAGGGTGGCGCCGAGCACGAGCAGGCGCAGAGTGCGCAGGATGGCTTGCATGATGATCCTCGTTTCCTGGAGTGGACGACTTGCCCAGAACTGTGTGCGAACCCGCCTATCGGATGCTTAACGCCCGCTTGGATCTCCGAACACCTCAGGTCCGCAGCCCGCTCCAACCATATTGGAACGATCTGTTCAAAACTGTGCTAGCGTGACCCCATGCCACGACCGAGATTGTTCGACGAGGACCGCGCGGTGGACGCGGCGATGCACGCCTTCTGGCGCACGGGATACGAGGCGACCTCCACCGAAGACCTCTGTGTCGCGACCGGACTCGGCCGCAGCAGCATCTACAACACGTTCACCAGCAAGCGCGAGCTCTTCGACCGCGCCCTGCGCCGCTACATGACGACGAAGAACGCCGCGACGTTCGACCTGCTCGACCGCCGAACCGAGGTGCGCGCCAAGATCCACGCCCTGCTGTGGCAGATCGTCGAGGCCTCCGACGAGGATCCACTCGGCTGCCTCGTCGTCAATTCGATGATCGAACTCGCTCCGCGCGATCCAGAACTGGCCGCCGTTCTCGCAGCCGATCACCAACGGCGACTCGCCGCGCTCACCGATGTCTTCGAAAGCGCCCGGCGCGCGGGCGAGATCGCCACGGACAAGGACCCGCGCGCGCTGGCCCACTTCGTGATCGCCACGATCAGCGGCATGCGGGTGGCCGCGCGAGGCGGCGCGGACCGCGAGACGCTGGCCGCCATCGCGACCACCGCCCTCGACGCCCTCTGACACCTTTCGCCCCGGCGACGGCTGTGCCGCGCCGCAATTTTGGATAGATCAGTACAAAACAAAGGAGGTACCGATGCCCGTGGCGATCTATGTCCTGGGTCTGTCGATCTTCGCCCAGGGCACCTCGGAGCTGATGCTCGCGGGCCTGCTCACCGAGATGGCCGGGGACCTGGGCGTCTCCGTGCCGCGCGCGGGGCTGCTCATCTCGGGGTTCGCCCTGGGCATGCTGGTGGGCGCGCCGGTGCTGGCGGTGGCGACGCTGCGCTGGTCGCGACGCACCGCCCTGCTGGCCTTTCTCGCGGTGTTCGTCGGCACGCACGTCGTCGGAGCGCTCACCTCGGACTACTGGGTGCTGTTCGCGACGCGGGTGGTCGGCGCGTTCGTCTACGCCGGATTCTGGGCGGTGGCCGCGACCACGGCGATCAGCCTCGTGCCTGCCACCGCGCGCGGCAAGGCGATGAGCATCGTCGCGGGCGGGCTCACCTTGGCCATCATCTTCGGGCTTCCTGCGGGCACCGTGATCGGACAACAGCTGGGCTGGCGGGCGGCGTTCTGGGCCGTCGCGCTGCTGTCGGCGGCGGCCGGGATCGGCGTGCTGGCGAAGATCCCCGGCGGACGGACCGACGCGCCGCTGCGACTGCGCACCGAACTGCGCACGATGATGCGTCCCGCGCTGTGGCTGTCCTACGCCACCACCGCACTGTCCATCGCCGCACTGATGGTCACCTTCGCCTACCTCGGCGCCCTGCTGTCGCGCGCCACCGGCGTGGCGGACGGCTGGATCCCGGTGGTACTCGGCATCTACGGGCTCGGCGCGTTCCTCGGCATCGTCATCGGTGGGCGCACCGCCGACGATCGCCCGCTCACCAGCCTGTACGTCGGCATCACCGGTGGCGTGCTCACCTCGGCGCTGCTCGCCGTCACGATGGAACACACCGTGCCCGTCGTACTGCTGTCGTTCCTGCTGGGCGCGTTCGGCTTCGGCATCAACCCCACCCTGAACAGCCGCGTCTTCGCCCTCGCGGGCGACGCGCCCACCCTGGCGGGAGCCACCAACATCTCCTCGTTCAACGTGGGCATCACCGCAGGCCCCTGGCTCGGCGGCCTGGCCATCAGCGCGGGCCTCGGCTACGACGCGGTGGCTTGGATCGGCGTAGCCCTCGGCCTGGCCGCCCTCGCCGTGGTCGCGTGCAGCCACGCCCTGCATCGCAAGGGGGTGGCGCGAGCATCGGTCGAGGCACCTGCCCCGGTACTGTCCGACGTCGGGTAGCTCCTCACACAAGCCGGCGTCCCCGGCCCGACATCACGCAGATCGGTTGCGGGGCCGCCGTTGTGGCGAGTGGCACGACCACCGCATCACCTCGGGTGGTTCGAGACCGACAGCGACTTCGTCCGGCCGCGGATGTGTCGCCATGCCTCGGCGATCGCGAGTAGCCCGCGTAACTCCGCGGCGATGTCCCGTGTCCCCCGTTGGATGGGGGTGCCGGGGCGTGCACCGGCTCGCGCTCGGGGATATCCGGCAGCTTCGGTGGCAATGGCCTCGGTGATGCGGCGGGCACCGATAGGTGGCTCACCACCGGCGGCCAGGGTGCCGGTCCGTTTCGGACGTCGGACTACGTGTGGACCGGTCCGGGCTCTGGGTGGATAGCCGACTTCATCCGACCGTCCGTTTTTGCCGTCAGGATGCTGTGCGCGTGCAGCACCATAGCCGCGTGACCCGACAACATGGAACCCTCTCCGTCGCACAAGTCCGAATCCTGCGGACGCCGAGCTACGGAGAGATCCTCACCGAACATCAGATCAAGCTGTCGGCCAGCCGCACCGAGCGAAAGCCCCGCCAAGCTCTGCCGAACCTCCTCACCCGCAAACTCACCGTGACCAGAGCCCGAAGAGGCCGCTACGAAATCACCCCAAGCGGCCGAAAAACGCTGGCGGCAAAGGCATCCGCCACACACTTCAAGATCAACGGCACATGGTGGAGAGCCTTCTCGCGAAATGCCGCAGCCATGTGCCACTCGACATCACCGGCCCAGGTGGGCGATGGAGGAATTCGAAATATGTTGCGTCATGGCGGGGGTGGTGAGGCTTTTGCTGCGCTGCCAGGGATTCGCGGTTTCGCCGAGGTCGAGCTGGCGCATCGGCAGATGCGACGGCACCTGGAATGCCGGATCGATCGGTGCGCGTGGAAGGCGGTCGCCTTTCACACCCTCGTGCGACACGGCCGGATCGTGCCGCAGAAGACGAGTCCACGCCAACGCGCGCACCAGCGTGGCATCGACTTCCCGACCGATCACACCGGTCTCGCGATGTCCGCCGACAGCATGCCGGAACCTCGAACTTTCCAGCAGGTGCTCGATGGTCTGCGCAAGCTCGCGGAGGACCTGCGCGCCGATCCGGGCTTCGGCTGCCAGCGGTAAGTGGGCGTGGGGATGTGCATCATGTTATCGAGCATCGCGGCGGTCTTCGCCGGGTGCGGGGCGGCGTTGCTCGCCGTCGGGTGCGTGTGGCCGACCGACCGGCCGCACCGCCCCTCCCCTCGGCGCGAGCCGGCTCACACGCAGCGCCACTCGCGCTCGATCCAATGGCCGGAAGTGTGGACCTGCGCCACCCCTGCCCAACCGTTGACCATCGCCGAGGCACACCACGCGATGCAGTCTCACCGCGACCACGACTGCGCCCGCAAGCGCGCCGCGTTCACCGCGCTGGTCACCGCCGGGCGCATCACGCCCGATTCCACACGACAACACCACCCCTGGAGGAATTGCCTGTGAATCGATCCGAGGGAGTCAGACCGGACCGCCGCGCGGAACGGCTCCGAGACCTCACCGACCGCGCAACCCGGGCGGGCTACTGCCTGGTGCGCGCTCCGGTTTCACCGCACGACTGGAAGCTGGTGGATGCCGAAGACGGTGGCGTCGTCGTCTCCGCCCCGAATCTCGAGCAGATCGAGCGATGGCTCGATTCCTGACCCCCAGTCAGCCTGCCGGGCAGGCCGGCCCACCTGTGGGCTGATTCCCGTCAGCGCCGAACCGCCCGTAAACTCACCGGCTTCATCGGGACGTTACCCAGGATGGGTGGTGCGCGGTCCACGCATCGCCGAATAGCAGAAAATGTGGGCGAGCTGAACTGCGGTCAGATCCCGGTGGCGACACCGGACCCGGCCGGGCCCATCCAGGCACGTAGATCCACGACGGTATTGCAGTAGTCGTCGGTGTCGTCGAGGACCGGTCGGCGCGCGAGATCGCCGCTACGGGCGAGCGACGCCAGCTCTTGGGCGAGGTAGGAGTAGCCGGTCGGGCGCCCGTCGGTCCCGCTGACGGCCAGATCGACGCCGTAGGTGTGGTCGGTGCGGGTCACACGGATATAGATGCGGCAGGTATCGGCCTCGGTGTAGAGGAATCCGGCGAAGCTGTAGTCGTCGGCGAACCACGGCAGGCCACCGCCGATCAGCAAGCTGAACAGACTGAACAGGCGCTGGTCACCGGAATCGACCGAGCCCGCGTAGTCGAACCCGACATCGTTCGCGGCGAGAACAGTATTGCCGTGACTGTCACGCGGCTGGTCCCGGTGAGCTGCCAGCAGGTGCGTGACGGCGGGCGCGACGGTGAACCGCGCATGGTCGACCGCACCGGTGACATCGAGCATGTGCCCTGCACCCGAGGTCAGTTCGTAATCGACCGCAATCCCGGGGCCCATCGTCGCGTCGGGCGACAGCACGATCCGGGCGTGCCCGGAACCGGCGCGTACCACCCCACGTACCCGGGGCTGGGCCGCAACACCGGCCGGTGCGAGGACGAGCGGAATCGTGCGGCACAGCAGCAGATCGAACCGGCCATCGGCGTCTGCGTCGGGCACCGAATTACCTCCTGGGTCAGCGGATCGTGTTCACCCAACCGGGACACACGTTCGTGCCTTCACAATATGCGGTGATCACCCCGATGTTCTTGCCATCCGTGACCTTGTGAGCCCGATCATCGGTCGCGCCGGCAGCCTGCACGATCACCCGCACCGTCAGCCGAACGCCACCCCTGTTGTCCACCGCCAAGCTGGTGTATTCAACCCGCGCACCGAACTCCTTGTCCGGGCGGTGGGTCTGGAAGGCCGCATGAATGGGCACGCGCGAGGTCAGATTGTGTTCGGATGCGTAGTGGGCGTAGCCGAGGAAATTATTCCCTTCCCGGACCGGGGCACTCACCCCGCGCAGATCGCGTTCGTCCCATTTGATAATCGCCCACCCGTCGCCCTGCTGCCGGCGCATCGGGCTGCGCACCACCGTCACAGATCCCGAACCCGCTTCAGCCACGACATCGGCGGCGGCCGGCGCGGGCTTCCCCCAGCGGGCCTGATACTGCTCCGGCGATAGAAAGACCAGTTCAGAACCTGGCTGCGCCGCAGCAGCAACACCTGCTGTAGTGACCACCAAGACGCCGGCACCGAACAGACCCCGTAGGACACTGACCATCATCCGGTAGGAACGTCCGCGCCGGAAACCTCTACACAGCAACGAATCTTTCATCGACAACCCCCCAAATCTTCGGAATGCGATCCTGCGAGGCCCCCGGCCACAGAAGCGATAAGTACCACTCTACGTATGCCAGAACCCTCCTGGCACAACAATTTTCTCAGCTCTTAGACCGCCATCTGCCCCATGTACCACAGCCGAGCCGACCTTGGACCGAACCAGCTGCCTGCACTGCTGCGACTTCTCGGCCGACATAGATGTGCATTGTCCGATGTCGGGGAACAGGGATAGCCGCTGCGTCACGCTCGGGCCGATGACCACATATGGTCAGCCGGCCAGGCAGCCCGGCCCGAGCAGCGCCTTCAGATCGCCCATCAGTGCCGAGGACGGGGAGACTCGCAAGCGTTCGTCGAGTTTCAGCAGTGTGGTTTTTTCTCGGGCGCCGACGTGCCGGATATGGACGTCCGAGGTGCCGGGGTGCCGGGACAAGACCCGCTTGAGTTCGCCGATCTTGTCCGGCGTGCACATCCGGGTGGTGACGGTGACCGCGAGCGGCTTGGCGACGCCGACCGCGGACAGGTCGGGCACGGCGAGATCGTTGGCGATCAGCGAGATCCGGTCGTCGCGAACCGAGACGCGGGCCTTCACCAGCACCACGGCGTCCTCTACGACGTCCATCCCGTACACCGAGTACGACTGCGGGAAGAACAGCACCTCGATGCCACCGGTGAGGTCTTCCAGCTGCGCCGAGGCCCAGGCCAGGCCGTTCTTGTTGATGCGCCGGTTCACCGAGGCCAGGATGCCGCCGACGGTCACCTGGGTGCCGTCTTTGATGTCGCCTTCCAGGATGGCGGGGATCTGTGTGTCGGCCTGCGCCGCGAGCACGTGCTCGACGCCGTTGAGCGGATGCCCGGAGACGTACAGGCCGAGCATCTCCCGCTCCAGCGCGAGCCGGTGCTTGGACTCCCACTCCTCGTCGGGCACCTTCACGTTGAACACCGAGGTCACCGACTCGTCCGCGTCCAGGCCACCGAACAGGTCGAATTGACCGATCGCCTCGGCCTTCTTGGTGGCCATCACAGCGTCGATGGCATCGGAGTGGATCAGCAGCAGGCCCTTGCGCGGATGACCGAGGGAGTCGAAACCGCCTGCCTTGATCAGCGATTCGGTGACCTTCTTGCTCGCGGCGATCGCGTCGATCTTGTTCAGGTAGTCGGAGAAATCGGTGAACTTCGACTTCTCCTTGCGCGCCTGGATGATCGAGGCGACGACGTTCGCGCCGACGTTGCGCACCGCACCGAGACCGAAGCGGATGTCCTTGCCGACGGAGGCGAAGTTCTGCTCGGACTCGTTGACATCCGGCGGCAGCACGGTGATGCCGAGACGGCGGCAGTCGGAGAGGTAGACCGCGGCCTTGTCCTTGTCGTCGCCGACGGAGGTGAGCAAGCCCGCCATGTACTCGGCCGGGTAGTTGGCCTTGAGGTAGGCGGTCCAGAACGAGACGAGGCCGTAGCCCGCGGCGTGCGACTTGTTGAACGCGTAGCCGGCGAACGGAAGGATGGTGTCCCACAGCGCCTTCACCGCGGCCTCGGAAAAGCCGTTGTTGGTCATGCCCTCGTGGAAGCCCTTGTACTCGGCCTCGAGCACCTCGAGCTTCTTCTTACCCATGGCCTTGCGCAGCGCGTCGGCCTTGCCCATCGAGTAGGAGGCGACCTTCTGCGCGATGAACATGATCTGCTCTTGGTAGACGATCAGGCCGTAGGTCTCGGCGAGGATCTCCTTGAGCGGTTCCTCCAGCTCGGGGTGGATCGGCTTGATCGGCTGCCGCCCGTTCTTGCGGTCGGCGTAGTCGTTGTGCGCGTTCATGCCCATCGGGCCGGGCCGGTACAGCGCGAGCACGGCGACGATGTCGTTGAAGCCGGTGGGCTGCATGCGGCGCAGCAGGTCGCGCATGGGGCCGCCGTCGAGCTGGAAGACGCCGAGCGTGTCGCCGCGCGAGAGCAGTTCGTAGGTCGCGGGGTCGTCCAGCGGCAGGTTGTCCATGTCCAGGTCGATGCCGCGGTTGGCCTTGATGTTGTCCAGCGCGTCACCGATGACGGTGAGGTTGCGCAGACCGAGGAAGTCCATCTTCAGCAGGCCGATGGCCTCGCAGGACGGGTAATCCCAGCCGGTGATGATCGCCCCGTCCTGGGGCCGTCGCCACACCGGGATGGCGTCCATCAACGGCTCGGAGGACATGATCACCGCGCAGGCGTGTACACCGGCGTTGCGGATCAGGCCCTCGAGCCCGCGCGCGGTCTCGTAGATCTTGGCCACGTCCGGGTTGGTGCCGATCAGCTCGCGCACCTCGGCGGCCTCTTTGTACCGCTCGTGATCGGGGTCCATGATGCCCGACAGCGGGATGTCCTTGGCCATGATCGGCGGCGGCAGCGCCTTGGAGATCTGGTCGGCGATGGCGAAGCCGGGCTGGCCGAACTGGACGCGCGCGGAGTCCTTGATCGCGGCTTTGGTTTTGATCGTGCCGAAGGTGATCACCTGGGCGACCCGGTCGGTCCCCCATTTCTCGGTCGCGTAGCGGACCATCTCACCGCGACGGCGATCATCGAAGTCGATATCGATATCGGGCGCGGACGGGCGCTCCGGGTTGAGGAACCGCTCGAACAGCAGGCCGTGCGGCAGCGGATCGATGTTGGTGATGCCGAGCGCGTAGGCCACCAGTGAACCGGCCGCCGAACCACGGCCGGGGCCGACCCGGATGCCGACCTCCCGCGCGTGCTTGACGAGGTCGCCGACGACGAGGAAGTAGGCGGGAAAGCCCTTCTGCTTGATGACGTCGAGTTCGAAGTAGGCGCGGGTGTAGTACTCGTCGGGCACGCCGTCCGGGAACCGGCGCGCCAGGCCGCGGTCGACCTCTTTGCGCAGCCAGGAATCCTGGTCCTCGCCCTCGGGCACCGGGAAGATCGGCATACGGTCCTTGAAGGCCCACACGTCGTCGTAGGACTGGACCCGCTCGCCGATCAGCACCGTGTTGTCGCACGCGCCGGGCACTTCGGCGTCCCACAGCGCCCGCATCTCCTCGGCGGACTTCAGGTAGTAGCCGTCACCGTCGAACTTGAACCGTGTGGGATCCGACAGCGTCTTGCCGGTCTGCACGCACAGCAGCGCCTCGTGGTTGGCGGACTGATCCTTGGTGACGTAATGACAGTCGTTCGTGGCCAGCGCCGGAATGCCCAGCTGCTTGCCGACGTTCAGCAACCCTTCCCGGACCCGGCGCTCGATGGACAGGCCGTGGTCCATGATCTCGAGGAAGAAATTGTCCTTGCCGAAGATCTCCTGCCACTTGGCGGCGGCTTCCAGCGCCTCGCGCTCGTGCCCGAGGCGCAGACGGGTCTGCACCTCGCCAGAGGGGCAGCCGGTCGTCGCGATGATGCCCTCGGCGTACTGGGCGATGATCTCCTCGTCCATCCGCGCCCACTTGCCGAGCTGGCCCTCGATGGAGGCCAGCGAGGAGAGTTTGAACAGGTTGCGCAGGCCGGTCGCGTTCTCGGCGACCATGGTCATGTGCGTGTAGGCGCCCGAGCCGGAGACGTCGTCGCCCTTCTGGCTCGGATCACCCCACTGCACGCGCTTGGTGTCGAACCGGGAGGCGGGCGCGATGTAGGCCTCGATGCCGATGATCGGCTTGACGTCGTGCTTCTTGGCCGAGTTGTAGAACTCCGAGGCGCCGTACATGTTGCCGTGGTCGGTCATCCCGACCGCGTTCATCCCCAGCCGTTTCGCCTCGGTGAACAGTGGCGATATCTTGGCCGCACCATCGAGCATGGAGTACTCGGTGTGGTTGTGCAGATGGACGAACGATCCGGACGAGGCGGCCAAGACGGTCCTTCCTCCCAAGGTCTCGACGGGGGTTGGCTGGACCGATTCTAGGCGTGCGCACCGACTGCTTTTGACCGGCGCGCTGACGCCACTCGGGCGCGCGGCGTGTCGGTGGGGAAGATCACCGGCGCGTCCTGGGGACTCGCCGTATGAGTGGCTGATTTCCGCGAGTGTCGGGGTCTTGCCGAATGCGGGAACAGCCGAACGGCGGCCGTGACACGGCGGTACGCTCTGCTTCCCTCCCCACGACGATGCCGGGCGCTACTCGGGGACGGGTGAGCACGACAGACCAGATTTTCCCGAAATCGTGGAGGTGTCGATGAATTCGACGACAGCGCTGTTGATCGTTCCCGCCACGGCGATGGCGGCACTGGTCGCCACGGCCGCGCCCGCCGCGGCCGCCCCCGCCGCATTCGCCACCGTGTACACCCTGGCCCAGGGGCCGTGCGTGGGTCAGGTGGAGATGTCGGTCAACGGCAACGCCTACCCCAACCAAGCGGCGTTCACCGTGGGCACGACGCTGGTCGGCGCCGGGCCGTGCACGCTTCCGATCACCCTGAACTACCGCAACGTCGGCACCGGTCAGGAAGGAACATTCCAGGTCGTCGCGCAGGGCCCCGGTTACTGGGGCAACAGCGGCCACTCCGCACTGTTCCTTCCGGGCATCGGCCAGTTCACCGCGACGGTCAGCATCGGCGCGGCGCACTTCCCCGAACCCGGCACCATCGAGTTCACGGTGCCGCAGTACCAGGGCTGAAATTTCACAGGCCGGCCCGCGCCTCGCCCAGCGGTGGCGCGGGCCACGCTTACTGGACTCGGCCCGTCCGCGACCACTGGCACGATCGGCTGTCGTCAGCGCCCGTGCCCGGTTGTACCCCCGCGTTCGCTCCACACCCGATCGGGTCGAAACCCGCCCGGACAGGACTGCGACCACGCCCGACAGAGACGGGTCCGCGTGCACCGGATCCAGCCCGTCCGCGCGGCCACCGTCTCGTGCCCGCGCCGAGTCGCACCCACGTTCGCGCCACCGCGCCACACCCGATCGGGCCGACGCGATAATCGGCGCATGAGTTTCCTGCGCCGATGCCCGCCATGACCACCGCACTCGCCGTCGTGGCCGCGGCGGCGTTGGTCGCCGGTGCGCTGCTGATCTGGTCGCGCACCCGCAGAGTCGTGACCACCCCCGCCGAGCGGGCGGTGCATTCGGCGTTGCACACCGCGTCGCTGGCGGCGGTCCCGCTGCGGCGCGGGTTGACCGAGCAGTCCGCGCGGGAGGCGGCGCCGCACCTGCGCGCGCTGACCGGCGCCGAAGCGCTCGCGCTGGCCGATCCCGAGGGCACGTTGCTCGCCTGGGACGGCCCGCACGCCGAACTGGCCGAATACTTCGGCGAAGCCGCCGCGCGCGCCGTCGCGGGCGAGCGTCCGGTGCTCGTCGCCGGACCGGGCCGGGGCGAACACGCGGGACGCACGCTGATCGCGCAACCGCTGCTGATCGAATCCAACGGCGTAGCCGGTGTGCTGGGTGTCGTGAGCGCCGGCCAGCCGGGGCCGGGGCGGCTGGGTGCGGTCGCCGAGGTGGCGCGGTACGCCTGCGGCCAGCTCGAATTGGCCGAACTGGACGCGTCGCGCGCGCGGCTGGACCGCGCCGAGGTGCGCGCGCTGCGGGCCCAGATCAGCCCGCATTTCATCTACAACGCCCTGAACACCATCGCCTCGTTCGTCCGCACCGACCCGGCGCGGGCACGCGAGCTGATCCTCGAATTCGCCGACTTCACCCGGTACTCCTTCCGCGCGGCGGGCGAATTCACGGTGCTGTCCGACGAATTGCGCAACATCGAGCGGTACCTCGCGCTGGAACGCGCCCGTTTCGGCGACGCGCTGCAGGTCCGGCTGCGGATCGCGCCCGAGGTGCTCGGCGTGGTCCTGCCCTTCCTCGCGCTGCAGCCGCTGGTGGAGAACGCGGTGCGGCACGGGCTGGCGGGCACCGCGCACGGCGGCACCGTCAGCATCGTCGCCACCGACGCGGGCACCGACTGCGTGATCAGCGTCGAGGACGACGGCGTCGGCATGGACCCGGATCTCCTACGCTCCGGCGCGCTGGACGCCGTCGACACCGGGACGGGCCCGGCGGGCTCCGGTGCGGCCGCGCACATCGGGCTGGCCAACGTCGACGACCGGTTGCGCGCGGCCTTCGGCGACGACTACGGATTGGTCGTGGAAACCGCGCCCGGCGCAGGCACGAAGGTCAGCCTGCGCGTTCCCAAGTTCCGCGCGGGCATCCGGGCATGAGATGGGGCGTCACGCCGACGGCACCCGGTCGGCGGCCCCACACGGGACCCTTACGATGGAGCGATTGTGACCCGCGTTACCGGCAAACCGGCGGGCGCGCTGCGCGTGCTCGCCGTGGACGACGAGAAACCCGCTCTGGACGAGCTGGTGTATCTGCTGCGCGCGCGGGCCGAGATCGGCGAGATCCACGCGGCCGGCGACGCCACCGGCGCGCTGCGGGTGCTGCGCGCCCATCCGATCGACGCGGTGTTCTTGGACATCAACATGCCGGGACTGGACGGCATGGAGCTGGCAGGCATCCTCTCGGAGTTCGCCGCCGCGCCCGCCGTGGTCTTCGTGACCGCCCACGACGACCGTGCGATCGCGGCGTTCGACCTGGGCGCGGTGGACTATCTGCTCAAGCCGCTGCGTGAGGCCCGGCTCGCGGAGGCGGTGCGGCGGATCGCCGCCGCGCGGAGCGCACCGCAGCAACCGGCCGCCGACGCGCGCGCCGACCCGAGCGAGGTCATCCCGGTGGAACTGGGCGGGGTGACCACGCTGGTGCCGAGATCGAGCGTGAGCTGGGTGGAAGCCGACGGGGACTACGCGCGGCTGCACACCAGCGCCGGATCGCACCTGGTGCGCATTCCGTTGTCGGCGCTGGAGGCTCGCTGGCAGGATGCGGGATTCCTCCGGGTGCACCGGTCCTATCTGGTGGCGCTGCGGCTGGTAACCGGGCTGCGCAGCGTGGGCTCCGGGACCGTGGTGTGCCTGCGGGCCGAGGGCGACGCGCAGGCGGTGGAACTGCCGGTCAGCCGACGACAGGTGCGCGAGCTGAAGCACCGGCTGGTGCACCGGTCCCGGCAGCACTGGGGCAATCAGTGACCGCGCCGCAGCGTCCGGTGCGCAGGCGCGTCGTGCTCTCCGAGCGACGTGGTGCGCGGCGGGTGCGTACCAGGGTGGAAGTCGCCGAGCAGACCGAGTTCGGCGAAGCGCTCATCGGGGGGCTGATCCGCGCGCAACTCGGGCTGGCGCTGCGCGTGGGCCTGGTGAGCATCGCGCTGCTGTGCGCGCTGCCGGTGCTGCTGCGGACCGGCTCGATCGGCTCGATGACGGTGCTCGGCATCCGGTTGCCGTGGCTGCTGCTCGGCGGCGCCGTGTACCCGTTGCTGTTCCTGCTCGGCCGCACCTATGTGCACTTGGCCGAACGCAACGAACAGGACTTCCTCGAACTGGCCGAGGACTGATCGTGCGGCGCACCTCCGCAGCGCGCGGCACGGCCTACGCCCCATCCATATGGCGAGCGATTCGATGAGCGCAGATACCTCCCGGTCGCTCCGGAGGATACGACCGACAACGCTACGGCCAGCCCGGATTCGCGCAGTCGACCGGAGCCGACGGCCCTGGCGACAATCCGCCTCCGCCGCGAACAATTCGATCACGTCCACATCACCCGCCGAACCGCTGCGTTCGTCCCGAACCACCTCTGTAGCGCCGACTACCGGCTTCACCCCCGCACGGGGGGCAAGCGATTCGACGAGCACGGATACGCCCCGGCCGCTCCGCCGGGAAGCGCGCATAGCGGCAGTCGGTCGGAGCCGGTGGCCAAGGCAGCGATCGACATCGCCCGCCACACCGCTTCACCCTCCCGGGGCCGCTTCGTGATCTCGGGCACGGCGCCTGCGCTCACCGTGGCCGCGTTGGTCCTCGCGGCGCTGGCGACCGTCGCGATCGGCGCGTACGGCGTGCGGCTCGCGCGCACCACTTCCGACTTCCTCGTCGCTTCGCGCAGCGTGGGACCGCGCTGGAACGCCGCCGCGATCTCCGGCGAATACCTCTCGGCGGCCTCGTTCCTCGGCGTGGCCGGGTTGATCGCGAAATACGGCGCGGATGCCCTGTGGTACCCGGTGGGCTTCACCGCCGGATACCTGGCGCTGCTGCTGTTCGTCGCCGCGCCGCTGCGCCGCTCAGGCGCGTACACGGTGCCCGACTTCGCCGAATTCCGGCTCGGCTCACTGCGTTTGCGCAGGCTCGCGGCCACCGTCGTGGTGCTCATCTGCGCGGTGTATCTGATCCCGCAGTTCCAAGGGGCCGGCCTGACGCTGCACATCCTGCTCGGGGTGCCGGACTGGGTGGGCGCGGTGGCGGTGGGCGCGATCGTGCTCGCCAACGTGGTCGGCGGCGGGATGCGCTCGATCACCCTGGTCCAGGCGTTCCAGTACTGGTTGAAGTTGACCGCGGTGGCCCTTCCCGCGCTGGTCCTGCTCGGGCACTTCCTCGCCGACGAGCGGGAACTGGGCGCGCCCGCCCCGCCGACGGTGTCCGAGCGCACCACGGTCGACGTGACCACCGACGTGGTGGTGCGGGTCGGTGTGCCGCAGCAGGTTTCGATCACGGGAACCCTCGACGACCGAGCGGTCGACGGCCCGGTGCCGCTGGCGCCGGGCACCCACGAGTTGGCCGCGGGCACGCGGTTGGTCCTGGAGGCCGGGGCCGCGGTGCCGGTGGTCGCGGGCGCACCCGCCGACGGCGCGGGCTGGCTGGCGCCGGGCGGCGGCTTGGGTGGACCGCATCCGACCTACCAGGTCTATTCGCTGATCCTCGCGACCTTCCTCGGCACCATGGGCCTGCCGCACGTGCTGGTGCGCTTCTACACCAACCCCGATGGGCGGGCCGCGCGCGCGACGGCGCTCGCGGTGATCGGCCTGGTCGGACTCTTCTACCTGTTCCCCGTCCTGCTGGGTGTCTTCGCGCGGCTGTACGTGCCGCAGCTGCTGATCACCGGAACCTCCGACGCCGCGGTGGTGCTGCTGCCCGGCTCGGTGGTCGCCGGGCTGCCGGGTCAGCTGCTCGCGGCGCTGGCCGCGGCGGGCGCGATCGCCGCGTTCCTGTCCACCTCGTCGGGCCTGCTGGTGAGCATCGCGGGCGTGCTCAGCACCGACATGCTGCGCGGGCGGATCCGGGATTTCCGTGTCGCGGCGCTGGCCGCGGGCTCGGTTCCGCTGGCGCTGTCGCTGACCGTCGTGTCGCTGGACCTGTCACGCACCGTCGGCTTGGCCTTCGCGGTGGCCGCCTCCACACTGTGCCCGCTGCTGGTGCTCGGCATCTGGTGGCGCGGGCTGACCGCGGCGGGCGCGGCGGCCGGCCTGGTCGCGGGCGGGCTCGCCGCGGGGACGGCGACCGCCGTCTCGGTCACCGGCGGATTCTCCGACGACGTGGCGGGCGGCTGGCCCGCGGCGCTGCTCGGCTATCCGGCGGCGATCAGCGTGCCGTTGGCGTTCGCCACCATGGTGCTGGTCAGCAAGTGCACCCGTGGGCTCGGTACCAGGGCGGTGAGCCGCATCTTCGTCCGGATGCACGCGCCGGAGCGGCTCGGCATGGGCGCGGACCGCGAGCGCAGCCTGCGTTCGGACTGATCGAGGACTCCGGGCCGACCGTTCGTCGCGTCACATCGACCGTTCAGCGCAGATTAGGGCACCTTCACGGAGTGACCCACACCACAGCCTACTGGCGGCCCGCAGGGCTGGCTTACCGTCCTCGAGAAGTAAGCCACGTCACTTGGTAGGACAAACATGACCAGTACCGAACTCGACGACACCGCACCGCGGCGAGCGCCGAGCGCAGCAGAATTCGCCGAAGTGCAGGCGAGCCCCCAATTCCAGGAACTGCGAACGCGCTTGCGCCGCTTCGTGTTTCCGATGACCGCGTTGTTCCTGCTCTGGTACCTCGGTTATGTCCTGTTGGGCGCCTACGCGCACGACTTCATGAGCCGCCCCGTGTTCGGCAACGTCAACGCCGGATTGCTGCTCGGCTTCGGGCAGTTCGTCTCCACCTTCGCCATCACCGCGCTGTACGTCCGGTTCGCCAACCGGGAACTGGATCCGCGCGCGGCGACCATCCGCGACTACCTCGAGGGAGACCGCGCATGAACACCGTGCACACCTACGCCGCCGCGGCGACGGTCGGCAACCCGGTCGCCAATATCGCCATCTTCGGCGTCTTCGTCGTGTTCACGATGATCGTGGTGATCCGGGCCAGCCGCAACAACGCCACCGCCGCCGACTACTTCACCGGCGGGCGCGGCTTCTCCGGGCCGCAGAACGGCGTCGCCATCGCGGGCGACTATCTCTCGGCGGCGAGCTTCCTCGGCATCGCCGGCGCCATCGCGGTCTACGGCTACGACGGTTTCCTCTATTCCATCGGATTCCTGGTCGCTTGGCTGGTCGCGCTGCTGCTGGTCGCCGAAATGCTCCGCAACACCGGCAAATTCACCATGGCCGACGTGCTGAGCTTCCGGCTGAAGGAAGGCCCGGTACGCACCGCAGCCGCGCTGTCCACGCTCACCGTGTCGCTGTTCTACCTGCTCGCACAGATGGCGGGCGCGGGCGGCCTGGTCGCGCTGCTGCTGGACATCTCCGACAAGACCGGGCAGTCCGTCGTGATCGCCGTGGTGGGCGTGCTGATGATCGTCTACGTGCTGGTCGGCGGCATGAAGGGCACCACGTGGGTGCAGATCATCAAGGCCGTGCTGCTGATCGTGGGTGCGGCGCTGATGACCGTCATGGTGTTCGCGAAGTTCGGTTTCAACTTCTCCGACATTCTCGGCTCCGCGCAGGAAGCGGTCTCCGGTTCGGCGAACAAGGCCGTCGCCGCGCGCGACGTGCTCGCTCCCGGCGCGCAGTACGGCGGCAGCGAGACCTCGAAGCTCAACTTCCTGTCCCTCGGCCTGGCACTGGTGCTCGGCACCGCGGGCCTGCCGCATGTGCTGATGCGCTTCTACACCGTGCCCACCGCCAAAGAGGCACGGCGCTCGGTGGTCTGGGCGATCGGCCTGATCGGCGCGTTCTACCTGTTCACCCTGGTGCTCGGTTACGGCGCGGCGGCGATCGTCGGCCCGGACCGCATCCTCGCGGCCGCGGGCGGGCAGAACTCGGCGGCGCCCTTGCTGGCCTTCGAACTCGGCGGCGTGGTGCTGCTCGGCGTGATCTCCGCGGTCGCCTTCGCCACCATCCTCGCGGTGGTCGCGGGCCTGACCATCACGGCGTCGGCCTCGTTCGCCCACGACATCTACGCCAATGTCATCAAGCGTGGCAAAGCCGGTGAGCGCGAACAGGTCCGGGTCTCCCGGATCACCGCGGTGGTGATCGGCGTGCTGGCCATCGCCCTGGGCATCCTGGCCAACGGGCAGAACGTCGCCTTCCTGGTGGCGCTGGCGTTCGCGGTCGCGGCGTCGGCGAATCTGCCGACCATCCTGTTCTCGCTGTTCTGGCGGCGGTTCAACACCACCGGTGCGCTGTTCAGCATGTACGGCGGCCTGATCTCGACGATCGTGCTGATCGTGTTCTCCCCCGCGGTCTCCGGCAGCAAGACCGCCATGCTCCCCGGATCGGACTTCGACTGGTTCCCGCTGTCCAACCCGGGCATCGTCTCCATTCCGTTGGCGTTCGGGCTCGGCATCATCGGAACCTTCGTCGGCGGCCGGTCCGAGGATCCGGCCAAAGCCGCGGAGATGGAGGTGCGTTCGCTCACCGGCGTCGGCGCGGAGAAGGCGGTGGTGCACTGACCGCTGCCCGGCATTCCCCGTCCCCCTTGCTCTTTCGTTAGGAGATCTCGCGTGACCAGCGCAACCACCGATGCCCGCGACAACACCACCGCCTACCCGCCGACCGCGGAGTTCGCTGCCCAGGCGAACGCCGACGCGGGGTTCTACGAGCGGGCCGGGGCCGATCGCGAGGCGTTCTGGGCCGAGCAGGC